>CAZYWQ010000050.1:8170-11617 GCA_964651675.1 uncultured Candidatus Sumerlaeota bacterium
GTTTAATCCTTAGATAATAATAATCTGTATCTTTTGAACCCTTTTTATCAATCCATTTTAACTCACAGCTTTTGACATTTGGTTCTTCGGCATATACAACTTTCCCATTTTTCACAATTTCAACTTTCTCAATTGGGATTGCACTCAGGATTTTTGCCTTACAAACCAACTCGTCAGTTGTTGCCTTAAATTCTTCACCCATTATATGGTCATTTATAGTAAAATGCATAAGTATTCTATTAGGTTGCCAGGAACCAGCTGTTGCATAAGTTTTTCTATTTACTAAAGCATCCCAAACTGCTTCTCTTGTCAACTCTTTTGCATAAACGGCTACCACTCCTACACGACCATTTTTATTCAATAATCCGGATAAGGGATGTCTGCCACATCCTGGATGTCCTCTGTGATTATCTGTGCCACCAGTAAATCCTAATTTACCACCAGAGTTCAAAATATCCTGAATGGAACATTGATTTCCACCCATCATAACAAATCCATCAGGATTATCTAACTCAAAAGAACCACGCATTTGATAGATTTCAACAAGTTTTTCAAAATCTGGATTATGGAACGACCAATTTGTATGCTTATATCCGCCCACAATTTCGCAATCAGTATTTGTATGATGAGGAATGACAAGACATTGATGTCCTTTTTCTCTTAACTCATATAACTTTTGCCATAAAAACTCTGGAGTATCCTTACGAATATTTTCTGGAGCAATGCATGGCATATCGCCATCCAAGAAGTATACACATTTATGTCCATGAAAATGAGTTGCCCATTCATATCCTAAAAAAGTAACGAATCTTCCCGGCTCATTGAACTTCCTTGCTTTCTCTTGAGTGTCCATCCAATGCTCTCCAGAAATCATAATACCACCGTCATGATGGTCGGTCACAGCAGAAAAATCTAATCCGATATAGTCTCGAGCATATCGATAAGATGTTTCTGGTGTGCCTAACCCATCCGAATATGAAGTATGAGAATGAATCTCACCAAAGAATATTTTGTAATCACCATCGATAAAATTTGTACTGAATGAATTACTTGTTCCAGCGATTCCATTTTCTTTATCGATAGCGGAAATAGTCCCTGAGAAATCCTCTTTACAGACTGCTAAAAATGTATGAGCACCTTGATCCTGCTCTTTAAAAGTATAATTCTTCCCACCTAAAATTTCTCCTGCGAAATCAATAAACTCAATTGTTCCTCTATATCCTGTGGCAGGATTTCCGAATTCATCTTCAGCCTTCACTATAATTTTAAATTCCGATCCAATTTCGGGAGTTGCAGTAACAGCTACCATCAGTCTTATAGCTTCAGCAGATAAAACTTCCAATGAAAGCTTGTCATCAACCACATTAAATTGTCCATCACCTTTTGTATCAACTTCAACCAAAAATGGAGCATCTTTCATTGCGAAAGTCTGAGCATAAGCAGGATAATGATATTCTGATGTATCACCAAATGTAATCTCGATTTTATCACCTTCCTTGAGTGCACCATTGCGAATAAATATTTCTACATAAGGATTTTTGCCAGTGTGATAAAGCTGAGGATGAGAATAATGCTGAACAACAGACAAAGAAGCCTTTCCACTACAATCAGCAGTAACTCTTCCCATATCCCATCTGACAAGAGAATTGCGAAGATTTTTGAGTCCTATCGGTGGTGAGATTCTCAGACACCCGTTTTCAGCAATTCCTTCGGAACCAACCGTATATGTAATCGTCCACGTTCCAGACTGACCAGCTATAACTGGATTAATAGGTGCAATCGCCACTTTCCCTTGAATTTTATGATTCTTCATTTTTTTACTTCTTCCATTATTATTGTCTGATAGAAAATATTTCTATGATTTAGAATCAAGCATACTTCTCAGCCAATTTCATAGCCATATCAACCCATTGAGAAATGCGCTCAGGCTGATTCCGACAAGTACTGGCAGCATTATGATGTATTTCGACCACACAATCTTTTGTTTTCTGTAACAAATCCTCTAAATCTTTTCGTTCCACATCCAAATCCCATATATCTGAAGCAAAATGAGTTCCAGTCGGTTTATATGCAAATACATAATCATCTTTAAGTTCTTCAGCAGCTTTTTCACGGTCAATCCATTCACTCATTGAAACAATCCGTATATTAGGAATTGCTCTTACAAAATCCATTCTTCTCTCAAGCGGTTCACAACAACCTATCACACCTAAACCAACACGGCTAAAAAACTGCTTGTCATATCGATTTGCAAATTCTTCATACATACCATCTCCAACACTAACAAAAACCTGAGATGCAGAAAATCCCCAAAGGTCTTTAAGACGAACATTTGTCCCATCATAATCATCTTGAGGTAATTCATCAGTATACCCGAGAGCGGAAGTCCCGACCTCGTTATTCGAATTGTTCAGATTCAATAATCCAAGTTTTTCATACTGTTCAAAAGCACTCAACCTTGCTTGAAGCATCTTTCCTAAAACTTGATGAACCCAATCAGGACGCTCAATAAAATCCATATACATCTGCTCGATACCACGCAATGTAGCAAAATCATCGACAAGAGCAATACCAGGAAAACCAAAAATATTCTGTCTGACAGGTTTCAGGACGCCATCGAATATCTCCGAACACATCTGATAATTTCGATCAGTTGCCTCTTTATCAAAGGTAATTGTAGGAATCTTAATTTTTTCGACATCAGCTTCCTCCTTGAGAACCGCTTTATAAGCGACAGCTCCACCATGATCGAGACTACTATGATCTATATCCACATTTAGACCGAAGCCTGCATCATTAATAATCACAGGATATGGAATTTCGTCAGTGATGACCTTATCATCTTTAATATTTTCCCATTGAAAAAGAGTCCTACGAAGATACCTTTCATAATAACGATATATATCACTTGAACATTCCAACACATCATCAGGAAAAAGTTCCTCCCAGCACAAATCCTCCATATGCCAATTTACCAATGGTCTAACCCGTTCAAGCCCATTCAATCGCCGCCATAAATCAGCCTTCTCTTTCTGAATCGGGAGATGAGCTATTTCGGCAAGTTGTTTCGCCAGATCTTTTAATATTTCCTTATCTCGTAACATTTTTTATTTCCCAATGATAAATACACATAGTAAAATTTTTATTTGGATATAGCCAAATCATCCAGATTCCCATCTAATACTGCTAAACGAACATCACAACCTTCACCATCAAAAAAACCGTTGGGACTATAGTACATTAAATATAACTGATCTTCCGCTTTTATGACTTCCGCATCCTGTGCTAATAATACTTGCCCATTTTCCACTTTCCAATTCAATCTATCCTGACTGGCTGCAAGACCTGTCCAACACTTATTGCATCGAGGGCGTATAAATTCTGCATAAAACATATACCATTTCCCATTTTCCTGAAACACCTGTGTGAATTTGTGCATCGGAGTAT
>CAZYWQ010000051.1:0-11584 GCA_964651675.1 uncultured Candidatus Sumerlaeota bacterium
GGTTATAACTTCTGCCGAGAATCCAAACCTGATTCCCTTTACTGGTCTGCTTATGCTTGGAATCAATAATAAGCAGGCGATAGATGATGTGATGAATCAATTCTTAGTTGAAATAGCAAAGCATAATAAATACAAAGCTGTTTTGTTCAAAACCGAATTAGAAGGACATCCTGTAAAGTACCTTAACGTTATGTTTGGTCTGGCAAACCTGGGTTATACTTTCATAGACGATTATCTTGTAATGTTTTTGAATACGGAAGGATTGAATAAGGCATTGAAAGTTAGCAGAGGTGATCTGCAAAGCCTTGCGGATAATGTCGATTATCAAAAGGCGAGAAGTGATTTTAACCTGAAGTCTAATAAGTGGACATATATAAATTTTAAAAAATTGGCTGAGGTTACATCAGGTTCACAATCATTCAATTCTTTTATTATGCAGATTTCAGATGAAGAGAATTTGAATACAGTTTTGGCAATTTTAGATGCCATTAAGCATATAAATAGACTATCCTGGACAGGTGAGAATATTAAAGGCGGGAGAATTAGTAAAGCGATTATATATATGTTGTAGTTGTTTGGACTTAATAATACTTTTTGTAGGGACAAAACATTGTTCTGTCCCTATAAGTAAGATTAAATATATTGCTGAAGTTATTTGATGGCGATTTTTGCGCCAGCACCTTCTAATTGAGCCTTAGCCTTATCAGCATCTTCTTTTGATACACCCTTTAGCACTTCTTTTGGAGCTCCCTCAACAAGGTCTTTTGCCTCTTTTAGTCCAAGACCGGTAATAGCTCTAACTTCTTTGATGACCTTTATTTTTTCAGCACCGAAGTTTTCAAGGACAACATCAAATTCGGTTTTTTCTTCGGCTGGTGCAGCGGCTGCTGCTGGTGCAGCAGCTGCGATTGCAACAGGTGCTGCAGCACTGACTCCGAATTTATCTTCTAAGGCTTTGACTAATTCCGCTGCCTCAAGCAATGATAGTTTTTCAATCTGTTCAACGATTTTATCGATACTCATTTTTATCCTCCTAAAAATTTTATTCACTTAGTTTTGTTTATTGAGTAAATTAATTGTTTTATATCTTATTTATGAAGCATTTGGTTGAGCTTCTTCTTTTTGTTTTCTTACTGCTTCTAATACATAAACCAGGTTTCTGATTACAGCATTTAGACAGCCAGCTATATTTGTAGCTGGTGCATTAATACTACCCATAATTTGTGCAATCATAACTTCTCGTGATGGCAGTTTTGCGATTTCCTGAACTTTTTCAGGCGTCAGAGATTTCTGTTCGAGTATTCCACCTTTGATTACTATCTTCTCGTGTGTTTTCGCAAATTCCGCTAAGATTCTTGCTGGTCCTGTCGGTTCTCCATAAGCAAATGAAATACAATTGGGTCCTGCTAAGTATTTATCCACTTCTTCTTCTGGTAGATGCACATCTTTTAAGGCTATTTTAACAAGTCTGTTTTTGTAAACTTTGTAATCATTCTCGCCAATCTCATTCAGTTTTCTTCTCAGTTCATTGACTTCATCTACAGTAAGACCTTGATTTTCGGTGAAGAGTATACATTTAGCTTTTTTAAGTTTTTCTTCGATCTCTTTCACTATTTCTTTTTTAGATTCAGCAACCAATTTGTTTCACCTCCTTTGTGTTATGTTGTGTGAAAATAAAATGCCCGGAATCCGAGACTCCGGGCATTGTGTGTTTTAAGTAAAATATTTTTTTATGTTTTACCCAACAAGTCTCGGTAGGATGAGCGAATCAATTACCATCCTTTTGGGATGACCTACTGTCTTTGACTTAATATTTAAATTTTATATAGTCACTCTCCAGTTAAACTTTTTATCTAAAAAGGCTTAAAACATCGTTTGAATCAATTTTTACTCCAGGACTCATAGTTGTCGAAACAGAGATAGTCTTATAGTATTGTCCTTTAGCAGCAGATGGTTTCGCTTTATGAATAGCTGTTAAAATTGCCTTCAGGTTTTCCGCTAATTGTTCTTTTGTGAATGAGATTTTACCGATCGGACAGTGGATAATACCATATTTATCGACTCTGAATTCTATTTTCCCGGCTTTGACTTCTTTGATAGCGTTGGCAATATCATTTGTGACTGTTCCCAATTTAGGATTAGGCATAAGACCTCTCGGACCCAGTATTTTACCTAATTTACCGACTTCCTTCATCATATCTGGAGCTGCGATTGCTGCGTCAAAATCAGTCCAACCACCTTTGATTTTGTTGATCAGTTCTTCATCACCGATAAAATCAGCACCACTTTCCTCGGCTTCTCTTCTTTTTTCACCTTTTACGAATACGACAACACGAACTTTTTTCCCTGTTCCATTTGGTAATACAACCGTTCCTCGAACCTGCTGATCGGCATGTCTCGGATCTACTCCCAATCTGATAGATACATCTACGGATTCATTGAATTTGACATAGGAAATCTGCTTGATTAACGATACAGCTTCCTCGATTGGATATTTATTCATTCTATCGAATTTCTTAAGTGATTCCGTATATTTTTTACCGTGTTTCATTCAAATTCTCCTTGTGGTATTAATGGCATTTAGCCTCCCACTATATGTCGAATCTATAGTGAATTCTATTTAGCGATTTCGATGCCCATACTTCTTGCCGTACCTGCAATGATGTTTTTCGCTGCTTCAATTGTATTGGCATTTAAATCAGGCATCTTCATTTTGGCTATTTCTTCTAATTGTGCGTCAGTAATTGTCCCGACTTTAGTTCTATTAGAAGCTCCCGAGCCTTTTGCAAGTTTGGCAGCTCTTTTTATCAAAATGGCTGCTGGTGGCGTTTTCATTATGAACGAAAATGATCTGTCAGCATATACTGTTATGATACAGGGAATAAGGATTCCAGATTCTTTATCTTTAGTTTTGGCATTAAATGACTTACAGAATTCCATAATGTTAACGCCATGTTGACCAAGAGCAGGACCTACAGGTGGAGCAGGATTAGCCTGTCCCGCAGGGACTTGCAGTTTGATCTGTGCGATTATCTTTTTTGCCATTTTTATTACTCCTGAACTAATGAGACTATGTCACAATACATCGTTTTAATGTGTTTTAAAAAAGCCTTTGAATTATTCTTTCAAATAGCGTTTGTCAAGTATTAAGATGTACTTCCTATTTGTAATACATCCAATTCAACAGGTGTCAGCCTTCCGAATATAGAGACCATAACAGTAAGTTTACCTTTTTCTTCATCAATTGATTCTACAGTACCTATGAAATTAGCAAATGGTCCTTCAGTGACTTTAACCTGATCTCCGATTTTATATTTTATTTTTTGACGAGGTTTTTCACCACGCTCATATGATTGTTCGAGTATATTTTTTACCTCTTCATCTGTGAGAGAGGTGGGTTGTCCTTTAGCACCAACAAAGGCGGAGACTCCCTGTATATTTTCAATTAGGTTTACAAGGTCGTTATTTTGCTCCATATTAACGAGGATGTAGCCGGGTAGTAGTTTCTTTTGGACTGTGCGTTTTTTTCCATCTTTGATTTCGATAATTGCCTCCATCGGTATTACGACTTTATCGAGTTTATCAGTCAAACCATCTGTCACAACTTTTTGTTCGATGGCGGTTTTGACCTTGTTCTCAAAGCCAGAATAAGTATGTATAGCGAACCATTTCATTGTAATTTAATTGAGGCTCCGTTAATTAGAAGAGTCTGAAAATGCGTTTTATGACAAAGTTAAGGATTCTATCTTCGATCCCTAAAAATACAGCAATAAAGACCATAAATACCAAAACAATGATAGTTGAGGTTACAACAGTGTCTTTGTCGGGCCAAGCGACCTTTTTTAATTCAATTTTTACTTCTTTGACGAATTTACTTATTTTTTTAAACATTTCTTTACCTGTGAAAATGAGATTTAAAAAGAGAAGTGGCAGGGCCGAAGGGACTCGAACCCCCAACAGCCGGTTTTGGAGACCGGTGCTCTACCAGTTGAGCTACGACCCTCTAATCCATCCTCTACTTCGTCTATCTGCCTACCTCTATATATTTAAAGAAAGGTGTGAATGTTATTTTGTTTCTTTATGTAAAGTATGTTTATTACAAAACCTACAGTATTTTTTAAGCTGAAGTTTTGCTGTCTGGATCTTTTTATTTTTTGTTGTTGTATAGTTTCGCCTTTTGCATTCACTACAGGCTAAAATTATCATTTCTCTCATTTTTCGTGTTAGTAGAATATCCTTTATTATTTTATTAGGTAATATGTATTAGATTATGTTCTTATTATGTTGTATTTAGAGCGTATATGGCTTTATAGTCTTTAAGTTTATTCAATAATATCACTGACAACACCGGCACCAACTGTTCTTCCACCTTCTCTGATTGCGAATCTTAGCTCTTTTTCCATCGCTATTGGTGTTATGAGGGAAATAGCTAATTGAACATTATCACCTGGCATAACCATTTCGACGCCTTCGGGTAATTCTACGGTTCCCGTAACATCTGTAGTTCTGAAATAGAACTGTGGTCTGTACCCTTTAAAGAATGGTGTATGTCGTCCACCTTCTTCTTTTGAAAGAACATAAACACTGGCTTTGAACTTTGTATGAGGAGTAATAGATCCGGGGATGCAAACAACCATACCTCTTTCGATCTGGTCTCTTTCAACACCTCTTAAAAGGAGACCGATGTTATCGCCGGCTCTTCCTTCATCTAAGAGTTTATGGAACATCTCTACTCCTGTAACAACAGATTTCATTGTTGGTCTAATACCTACGATTTCAATGTTATCTCCGACCTTAATGATTCCTCTTTCAACTCTACCGGTTGCAACAGTTCCTCTTCCTGCTATACTGAATATATCTTCGATAGGCATTAAGAAAGGTTTATCAATGTCTCTTTGAGGTTCTGGGACATAGCTGTCAACGGCATCCATTAATTCAATTATACATTTCGTTTTTTCTGGATCAGTAGGATTGTTCATAGCCTCTAATGCACTTCCTCTAATAATAGGTATATCATCTCCAGGGAATTCATATTTGGTTAAGAGTTCTCTAACTTCCAACTCAACGAGGTCTAATAATTCTGGATCATCAACCATATCGACTTTATTTAGAAAAACGACTATAGAGGGAACATTAACCTGACGAGCTAAGAGGATATGTTCTCTTGTTTGAGGCATTGGTCCATCAGCTGCACTAACGACCAGAATAGCACCATCCATTTGAGCGGCACCTGTAATCATATTTTTGATGTAGTCAGCATGTCCAGGGCAATCAACATGAGCATAGTGTCTTTTATCGGTTTGATACTCAACATGGGCAATGGCGATGGTAATCCCGCGTTCTTTTTCTTCAGGAGCCTTATCGATATCATCAAACTCCATTACTTCGGATAATCCCTTTAACTGCAATACTTTGGTGATAGCGGAAGTAAGTGTAGTCTTTCCATGATCGATATGACCAATTGTACCGATATTTAAGTGTGGTTTAGTTCTTTCAAACTTTGCTTTTCCCATTTTCTTTCCTTTTTGTCCTCCTTAATATAATGGTAGTATATAGCCCACTATGGAGCCCACGACCAGATTTGAACTGGTGACCACTTGCTTACCATGCAAGTGCTCTACCGACTGAGCTACGTGGGCTTGGATACTTCATTAAGTCTATTTGATTTAATTTGAGATGTGATAGCTAACAAAATCCTTTTTAGCGTGTCAAGTAAAAAAAAGCATCTTTTAATCGCTTCTTTCTCGTATAATGAATGCGTTTTTTCAAGGTTTTTCTGAGGTTTGTTTTACACTAATTTTTTATGATTTATTCTGTTTTTTATATCCTATAAAGTTTGATTTGGTGAATGAGTTTATGTAATGTTGATTTTTAATTATTAACTTGAAGTTAGTAGTGGTTTATTTTATAAGATATATGGGAATTTAATTTATAATTGTAATAGACTAAGATGGGTGTAATTTTTTCGTAAAGAGATATGCCAATGAATGATGATAAAAAAGTTGAATTGAAATTACCTCTGGTAATAAGTCTGTTAGTTTTTTGCTTGAGTGTAATATTCTGGATATTGGTGATCTATCTTGAGCAAAAGGGAATCTTTGAAAGCACAGTGATAAAGACTTCAGTGGGCATAATGGCGTTCTTTTGTAAGGCTATTATATTATATATTGTCGTGTTGAGGTATGTTTCGAAGCCAATTTCAAGAATGATAAATTCCAATTTAGAGTCTATAGAACAAGATGATTTTCAAACTTGTTTGATCGAAAGAAGAGATGAGATTGGTGTTTTAAGCTCGTCAATAAAGGGGATAATGGAAAAGGCTGAAAAGGGGATTGAAAATTTAAACAGTGTAAGAGATAACTTAAATAATGTTATAGAAAAACTTCCTGAAGCGTTATTCCTGTTTGCAATTGGTGATTTTAAGATTTTGAAAACGAATGATGTGGCAGTGGATTTAACAGGTTATCCGATAGAGAATTTGTTAGGGATGACGTTGTATGATGTTTGTTATTCCGAGGATGTTGAAGGTTGTATCCAGTCAATTGTGAAGCTTGTAAAGGGCAATAAAAAGACTATTAAATTTAGGATTAGTAAAATTGATGGAGAGTTAATATGGGTCGAGATGAGTGGTGAGATTATAGATTTTGAGGGTAAAAGGACTCTTTTAGCGATTGTTAAAGATGTATCAGGGGAAGAAAAAAGGCTTCGAGATTCTTCACAATTTGAGGATGTAATTAGTTATTTCAACCAGATGGTTGTTATCACGGATAGTTTTCAGAAGATTAGCTATGTGAATAATAGTGTGATTCAAACATTAGGTTATAATTCTGAGGAGCTTATTGGCAAAAATTTTGATATGCTCTGGTCAAATAAGAATCCGAGGAGTTTGTATGATAAAATTATTAATACGCTTTTGAAGAATAATTGGTCAGGTGAGTGCGTTCTCAAGAAAAGGGATTTGGGAGAGATAGTGGTATCACTGTCAGTGGCTCGGATTGTTAGGAAAATGACGGAGGATGCTTCTTCTTTTGCCTGGATTATGACGGATATTTCATCCCAGAAGAAGATTCTGAGAAAATTACAGGATGAGAGGGATTATTATAAGAATTTGTTGGATGTTTCGGGGATAGTTTTTATTCGTGATGATGAAAGGAAAATGAAGTTCTGGAATCGTAGTGCGGAACTTATTACGGGATATACTGCTAAAGAGATGGTGGATGAGGGTACTTCTCTGGATATTTTGTTTCCTGATAAATTGTATAGGAAGGAAGTGATGAGTTTCTTCAATAAGCTTGATGAGGATTATAAATATAGTGAATGTCACATTAATACAAAGGATAATAAAGAGAAAATTATATCGTTTTTGGGTGTCAGACTATATGATAAATATGGAAATCAGACAGGCTGTATGTATGTTGGGATAGATATTACGGAAGAAAAGTTGTTGACGGAAGAGGCGTTTTTAAAGCTGAAAAGAGAGGGAATTAGTCGCCTTGCTGGCGGTATAGCACACGATTTTAATAATGTATTGAGTGGAGTTTTGGGATATGTCACTTTTGCGAAGACTTTGTTGAGCGAATCGGATAAATTGTATAAGTATCTTGATAATATTCAGGCATCAGCGGAAAGTGGAAAGGATGTTACGAATCAATTGATAATGTTTTCGGGTGGAGTGGCGATTCAACCTGTAAATGCCCATATTAATCAGTTGATGAAGGAAGTTGTAGAGGCTTTAGGAAGTAATTTCCCTGAAAATATAGAAATAAAAATGGAGCTGGAAGGGGATATTCCGACGATTAGGGCTGATTCTGAGCAGATAAAAGAGGTGCTGTTTAAGATGGCTGAAAATGCAAAGGAGGCTATGGGAGAAAAAGGCGGAATATTGTCATTCAAGGCACAGACTGTAATAATTGGCGAGGAAGCTCCTCGATATAAGAAAGGCTTTTCTCCTGGCAGATACATTTTGGTGAGTGTTGAAGATACTGGAGTCGGAATTTCTAAAGAAAATATTGAGAAGATATTCGATCCATTTTTTTCGACCAAGAAAAAGGGATTGGGAATAGGACTTGGTTTGAGTGTTGCTTATGGCATTATTAAAAATCATAATGGATATATCGATGTGATGAGTGAAGTGGGTAAGGGATCGGAATTCAAGGTATATTTCCCATTTGCAAAAGGTAAATCAATTACTTCGAAAGTTGATAAGGTGTTAATTAAGGCAAGTGGAGAGACCATATTAATATATGATGAATCGCTAATGGTCAGGGAATTGGTAGTGGAAATACTGACTGAATTGGGTTATAAGGTCATTCCAGCGAGAGATTCGATTGATGCAGTGGAGTTGTATAGAAACAATGCGCCATTTATCGATTTGGTGTTGTTAGATATACCGATGCCAGCACCAGGTTCGCTTGATTCATTTTTCAGATTAAAGGAATTGAATCCGAATGTTAAAATTATTGTGACGAGTAGTTACGGAGAACATAGTGCTATAAGAGAAGCATTAAAAAGTGGAGCACTCGGATTCATCCAGAAACCTTATGTACTTGACGAACTCGCTGGTTTGATTAAAAGGGTTTTGAGTAGGAAATGATTGTCGAGAAGAATTAAGAGAGGTTATTTAGCTCTAATAATTAATCAATGTTATATTATAGCAATTATCCTTTTCTAATTTTACGACAAATAATAAATCCGCATACTAATACGAAGATTACGCATAAAGTAAAGTAAATTATACTATATTCGAAAATAAGTTTTAACCAAAGGACTTCTAATATTACGAATATAGATGTATAGATTGGCCATTGAAATAATCTTTTTTCTTCAAGAATCATTCTAATTTTATCTGTATAATGCTTTTGACATCTAAGCCGTAATTGTCTAAAACTTGCCGCCAGATAAACTGCTGCTAATGTTAAAAGGTATCCAGAAGATACCATAAATATATCAAGTTTTTTTCCATCATTAATACTATTATGCACATAGACTAAAAGACCACCAATAGCAGCTGCCATTATTGCAGTTACAGTCCATAATAAAGTATCAAAATGTCGACCCCAATCTTCGATGTTTTTTGACTCATTTTTATCTTTACTATTATTATATTGATCACTCATTTTATTTCTCCTTTTAATCAATATAACGCAAGCATCTGATTTGACCGTTTACACTTCCATAGATAGAAGTAGTAACTAGTGCCTAAGCGGCTGCTCTCCACTTTATGCTTAAATTCCATGGTCATAGGATTTATTTATTGATTGTCCTAATGAGCATTTCAATAATGTGCCAAGTAACAAAAGAGATGGCGCCAGCGATGAGAAGCCTAAATTGTAGGTTTGCGTAAAATGTGATCTTATTAGAATTAGATTCTATAGCTTGTTTAATACCCTCGGATGCTGCAGCGATTATTTCGGGATCACTTCCACATTGGGGATGCTCTTTTTTTTGAACTCTAAGAAGTTCATAGTTGGCATACAAAGATGAACTTAAATATTTGAGTTGATGGCAACCACAGAAAAAACTTATTCCCCAACATAAAACAGCTACTGCCAGAGGTATCATAGAAAAAGATATTGTAGAATTCGATGTCAGTTTGATAGCATACGCTACCGCTGCTGCTGTCACGGCAAGAAGAAAGTAAGTATGTTTGTCTTGCGCCGTTCTCAATTGTCTGTGCATTTCAATGATTCTATCATCAGACATTATGCATATACTCCTAATTAACGAATTGCCATATAACAATATTATATGTTTTGCAGATGAAAATCAATTCCGAACGTTTTTAGTATAAAATACACAGACAAATCATGATATTTTTAATCAGTCCCTGAAATCCTGGTTATGTTTAAGTGCTAGTCATATTATAATCATTCTTTTTCTAGTAATATTTTTTTTGCTTCTCTTAAATCTATTTTTGCATGATGCCCATGTTTTTCTAAAATATGTAGTAAATTTGATCCATTTAAAAGTGTTAAAGGTTTACCTTTAGCAAATTCGTAAGCATCTGGACCATAATCAGCAGTAGTAACTAAAATCCCTTTGGTTGCCCCTTCATTAACAACAGTACCATATAAGTCTCTAACAGCGGATACGCCCACAGTATTTGTATAGCGTTTAGCCTGAATTACAATCTTTCCTCCACGGATTGGATCGGGGTCAAAAGCAACTGCATCTACACCACCATCCCTACTTGCACGAGTAACTTTAACTTCGCCACCACCACTTTTGAATTCCTTCTCGAATAGTTCGCGGATTAAATGTTCAAAGTCTTCCCAATCCATTGCAGCCAAATTCGTTGCATTATCTATTTCTTCAACCACATTATATCCCTCAACAAATCTTTTATCCGATTTACTAATTCGTAAAATAGGTTGGATTGGTGTTAAACTACTTAACTTACTGCTAGCAACTCCTTTTAAGTTTTTAAAGCATATTTTAGGATCAACATTTGCCAGGTCTATTTCTTCAAATTCTTGCTTTTGAACTTGGATACTTAATATACAATTGTTTTCTTCTTTCCCAGTGGCTTTATTAATTGCTTTAACCCAACCGTTAAATGAAACTGCACTTATTGTATCTGCTGAATCTGCTTCAAAAAGTTCATGAATTGAACGAAGTGTTATCTTATACATTGTGTCATCAAACATTTTAAGAAGTTGAGATTTTGAAATAAAATTTTCCTTAAATTCATTTCTACTGGCAATGTACCTTACTTCTTTTATTTTAGGGAAACAATTCAAGGAGGGTAATTCATACTCAACAATTAAAATTTTATTTTCGGGATTATATTCTAATTCAAAATTTTTAGGGAAAGAGCAGGGATATTCAGAATTGTTCAATACCATTTTACAATAGTTAATAATTGAGTTCTGGTCTTTATTTAAATATGAATTTTTCATAGCATCAATTTTAGCATTGAACTTAGCTTGTTTTTGATAAAAGATATTCTTTCTTTTTTCCCACTCAGCAATTAAGCTGTTCCATTTTTTTAATACATTTTCGTATTCGGTATCTATTTTTTTATTATGTTGATCTATTAAAACTTTTTGTTGTTCCCAATAATAAATTGCATTTTTATATCTTCCCTCATATTTTTCAGCTTTTTTCTTTTTCTTCGATTTTACAAGTTTATCTAAAAGGTTAAATTTAGGAGTGAATTCTATTGAATTTTTGTCTGGCTGTGGTGGGTAATCCGCATAATTTTTATTTTTAGGTTTTACTGGTTTCTGTTCAGGGAATTTCTCATTTTTCTTTAAACTTTCCCAATTAATAGTATCGTCTATAGACAAAGTGTGAAGTAGTGTTTTTTCGATTTTATCGATCGATTTAATAGCCTCTTCTGTTCGTTTCTTTGCTATAATAATATTTTCATCTTTTTTGTTCTTCGATTTTAAAGCTTCCCATTTTTCAGTCCATTTCTGAGACTGTAAAGTTGCCTTATTTTTAAGAAGTTTGATTGTGGGTGCTGAAATTAATTTGTGCTCATTAAAACCATTATGATACATTTCGAGAGAATATTTCAGTATTCTAGTATGAGATACATTCCAATTTTCTCGTACTTGTCCGATAGTAATTAGTTCACTAC
>CAZYWQ010000052.1:0-11582 GCA_964651675.1 uncultured Candidatus Sumerlaeota bacterium
GGTTAATGGCACAAAATGTCAAGTGTTAATAAGAATAACAGGTTATGGACAAGCTACAGCAGGTAGCTCAAGTACGCTTACTCATGAAGGAGCCAACTGGATTCCTAATGAATGGGCTAATGATACATTGTTTATTATCGGTGGTAGGGGATGGGGTCAAGTTGCAATAATTAGTAGTAATACAAATGATACATTATCACTAAGTTCAACTTTGGCTTTTCCACCAGATGGCACATCTGAATATTTGATTAATGGGGGAAAAACTATTGAGGTTATAACTGAATGGAAATATCGAGGAAAAGTATATCAGGAAAAAGTAACTTCAGCTATCATCCATTGGTAAGAAAGGTTCTGTTATGAAGGGAAAGAATAGTAATTATAATAGTAAAATCTTAGGGATGTCATTGTTAGAGATATTAATAGCCATTACGATAACATCGTTAATAGTCGGATCAGTTATGGGATTTTTTTCTATAGTTCTCAGGATAAATAAGGCTACAACAACTCAACTTAATTGTGCTGCTTATGCGAAAAAGCTTGTAGAAAGATTATCATTCGATATACGAAATGGAATTTATGTCAATATTCCAAGTGAGGATAATGGTAATACTCTACTCATATACAGTTCAGAACCGATTGGAGTTATGAAGGGTTATTATTTTCATGATGAGGACTTTGATGTGGGAACCATTAATAATAATACTATCATTTTAGATGAAGATATCAATGATGATACTAATGAACTTAAGGTTTTAGCCAGGTATGTTACTCCTATTGGGAGTAATCCAATATTTGAAGCGGTTGGTACTACTTCTCCAACTAATATATATTATGATCCGGTGATGATCAAATTTAGGATTGGTGATCCAACACTTGATGTTTCGGCAGGTTTTAATAAGGACACAGGTGTGGGTATTCAAGGAATTAATATAGACACAATTATTTCGTTAAGAAATACGGCGTTGCCAACAGCTACGCCTTCACCATAAATATATTTAATGTAAGGATGATGAGTATTATGAGGATAAGAAATAACAAGAATGAAGGAAGTATTTTACTTCTTGTGCTAATTATAATAGGACTTGCAGCGTTTTTAATGACTGCGTTAATTAGTTATGGCATATTTAGTTTGAGGAATGCGAGTAGATATGAGGTGTATAAGGATGAATTTGCGGCTGCTGAAGCGGGATTAAACAAGGCTTATGCCCATTTTAAGTTTATTCTCGAGTATGGTACGGAAGATATGGATACAGCAGTCCAGAGTATTCAACCACCTGCAATCGATGGATATACATATACGAAGTTTCAGATTAATAAGTTAAGTGAGGGATTATCGACTGTTGATGAAACATCGGGGAATCTTGCACCCTATAATGGTCTATCTTTATATACACTGAGTTATAAAATTTCTTCGAGAGCCAAAAAGATTGAAGGTAAAGCAACAAGGTTTAGACATCCCGGGATACAAATATCTCAGGAGTTAGAAATAAGATATGTTCCTTTAAATCTTTTTGCTATTTTTTATGATCCTGATTGTGAAATTATCCCAGGTCCTGATATGGATATTTATGGGAGGGTTCATTCTAATAGCAATTTATATGTAGGTTCAGATGGTGGTATATTGCGTTTCACAAGCGATGCAGAGAGAACTTCGTATGTAACTTCAGCAGGGGACATTATTTGTGGTGTAAGCCCTAATAGTAATCATTCACCAATCAATAGTAGTCATAGCAATTCTTATTGGAATGGCACTTCTAATGTAAGTATGTGGGATTTTAGTTTGGGGGATTGGTGGGACAGTAATCACCCCAATTGGGCTCAGGGTTCTCAAAGTAGGTGGAATGGGCATGTTAAAGATGAATCACATGGTGTTGGGGAGTTGCCTTTGCCAATACCACCGGTTGAAACTCCTTATGCTTTAATCGAAAGAGCAAGTGATGAAGATCCAATTAGTCTGAAAGATATAAAATTCGAGTGGCAAGCTGGTCTATGTATTTATAGAGATGCATCAGGTAATATTACAGCGTATGATGGTTATCCTCCTGAAGACCATAATCCTGTCAGTTTAAGTTATACAAATCCCTCAAATCCATCACAGACAAAATATGTATATAGCGAAACAACTTTTTGGGATTCAAGAGAACAAAAGACGATTAATTCCCTCGATATAAATATGGGAAATCTAATTGAGAGCGGGATAGCACCAGATAACGGTATTTTATATGTATCAGTAGAGCAATCTCCAACAAGTAGGGGAGGTGTAAGACTTAAAAATGGAAGTACATTACCATCAAATATGGCTAATGGTTTTACTGTAGCTACTGATGATCCAATATATGTACAGGGAAATTATAATACTGTTGATAAAAAATATTCATTAGTTGCTGCAGATGCCATATCTATTCTTTCTAACAATTGGAATGATTCAAATAGCGCAGATTATCGTTACAATTACAGAACAGCGGGTGAAACAACTGTTAATTCAGTAATGTGGCAAGGGAATGTCCCTTCTCAAGATGGTTCAAATTATAGTGGCGGTGTGGAGAACTATTTTCGATTTTTAGAGAAATGGAGTGGTGTTAATTTCCGTTTTAATGGTTCCATTGTCTGTATGTATTCGAGTCAAATAGCTACTGGTATATGGCACTATGGAAATCCCATTTATGAAGCACCAAGACGAATTTGGGGCTGGGATAGTATGTATGGTGGATTGAATGGACCTCCTGGTATTCCAAGAGTTTATCTTATCACTAAAAGAAATTGGATGGTTGAACCGAGTCTGTTATAAATAGAAATCATTGAAAAAAATGTGATTGTAGCTGTCGCATTTATGCGACGATATTTAAAGGTGCGATTTATCGCACCTTTTGTTTTTACTCTTCTTTCAGATTATTGGCTATTAATTTGGTCACATCTCCGTTACTTATCAGTCCGTTTGTTGCATCATATTCATAGGGAATGAAGTAATCCCATACTTCAGTATAAGTCATTTCGGGATTTATATTTAGGCTTTCAAACGAGTCAATTGGGATATCGAGATCAAGGTCTGGTCCAAAAGAGGTTAATGTATAATAATCTTTGCCATCAGTATGGTAGTAAAAGGTTTTATTATATTCAGGTTTTTTCATTAGGTTATTTAAGGTAATAGGTCTAAGTATAAAAAATGCGATTGGGATAATGAAAATGATGGTGCACATAAGATATATTTTGCCTCCGAAGATCGAATGTTCAATCTTCTCCCCATATATGTTTCGTAGAATGATTGACATAACAAAGGCAAGAATAAGAAACAGTACGAAACCCGACTTAAAAGCAACTACTCCTGGATAGGCAATCCTGAAACTGAATCCAATAAATATTAAGACAGTCACAATTGAAAAAAGCAACGCTGATAACCATTTGGTTTTTTTGAATAAGTCCTTTTTGCTAATCATTTCAAGAGTTAGAAGTATTAACAGACAAATTAGATAGATAATTCCTGTGATTTGGAACAGAAATTTGTTGATGGATAGAAAAGTATTGTAGACTTTTGGGATATGGTAAGGATCGTTGTACATTATTGTGTAAGATATAGGAGTTGTGAGGTTATTTGGGACATAGCCAGTGTAAAATTGCCCTGGTGGATAAGAATTATATTCATTTTTATAGACTCTGAGAGCGGATATTATCGCTACTGCGTTGCCAAAAGTTTTGTTTGAGGGAGTTTGATACTGCCATATTAGGGAACTATGAATAAAATATATACTTAACATCACTAATAAAAATAATAATAGGATAAAGGGGAAAATTAAGCTGTAGTAATAATAAAAGTTTTTTGTTTTTTGGTTATTGTTCTCAGACATAGCCTATTCCAAAGTGATATTAAAATAGTAATGATCTTTCGGTGCAAATTTATAAAACCTGAAATAAGAATTTCAATAATTTATTTTGAAATTGGAGTGGTGGTTTTATGGTAATGGATTCTTAGTTACAAGAAATGAGGAGTGTATGTTTTAATATAAAGTCCAATCATCAATTGATAGTTGTTCGGTAGTGAAATGAACACCATTCAAATCATCTTCTCCAACGCCTGTGTCACCGATAAGGTTGCCATATAATCCGAGTGTTCCGGCTGTTATCGAGACAGTAGGTGGGATTATAGGTGAGGCAGTAGGCAATCCTGCACCTGCAGGAACAGATGGTTGAACAGCAATAATATCCCCTGGATCTGCACCAGTACCAGTGGCGTTGAAAGAATTTATGATTGGACCTGGTGAGTTGAGTGAGGAAGAATTGGGAGCGAGAGAAAAATAGACGAATGGACCACCAACCATACCGAATGGATCTTCGACAAAGAGAGCGTCTATCTCATCTAAACCACCTCCGGGAAGACCTAAATTGACTGCAGGCCATGCGATAGAAACTACGTGTGAACCTGTATATGTTGGTGTCATAAGTATATCATCACCTGATGAGAGTCCATTGCTTTTAACAGAAAAGAACACTAAAGGTGCATCGAATATACTATCACCGTTGGTATCTATTTTCAGGGAAAGTACATTGAATATTGGTGTTGTTGCACCATCTGGGATAACGAGAGAGTTAATATCGTTTTCAGGGAGTGTTGATAATCCGAGAGCAGTTTCATCAGCAAGTTGTGCGTTTGAACCACCGATTGGGATTGATTCAAATACATCTCCGCCTTCTTCAGAAGGGACTTTTGCAGATTCAACTGCTACCGCGCTAAGTGGTAATCCAGTAGCATCAGGATTAACTGTGAACTGCACAAATATGTCTCCAGATATTACAGCTCCTTCAAGTTCAGGAAACCAGCCTGAAGTGAAAGTTGATAATCCAAAACAGTAAGCATCGATATCTTCTCCGCTACCAGCTCCCAAATTTAAGGCTGGTACAATAGGTCCTCCCAGTATTGGAATATTCTCATCAATTGTGAGGATGTTAGGAGAAGATATGGGAAAGAAATAAAAATCATCTTGAGCTGAGTCACCAGATAGTCCGGCTTCGATGAAGATGTCTGTATTAGATATTCCAAAAGGAGGTCCATTATCTAAATCGATGGAGAAGTCGATTTCCAAAATCTTGTTTGAAATCATACCTTGTCCTACTTGCTTTTGAGGACTCTGTCCATTTGTTAGAGGAGTGAATTGATACGATAATGTAAGAGATGGATTAATGCCGGTTGGATTCCCAAGTGGAAAAACATCTTCCACAAATGTTCCGGGAAATCCGTCTGCTTCTTGAGTTATCCATAGATAAAGTCGAATAGTCGTTGGATATCCAAGATTCAACCAGGGTATACTGAGTTCATCATTTTCGTTTCCTGGATTATTCCAACCATAATAAGTGCCATTATTAAACCAACCTTGCAAGTCCCAGGATGAACCATCCCAAAATGACCACTCATACCATCCTGATCCTCCGGCAAAACAATAACAAATTTCCGGCAAAGAGTTGGCATCATCAAAAGTGACTCTGCCATAATTATCTGAACCTGCTCCGGAACCGTTTATCTGGTCTGTGTCAATAGCTACGAATAAACTGTCATCGGTTCCATCTGTATCTCCCAGAAATCGTCCTGTTGATGAACGGTCGATTCCAATATAAAGGTTTGTTGCATCCCAGGTGATATAGAGAACATACGAAGCTTGTGATGGGGCGAAAATATTACAATCATTTGCATCGATTAATTCGTCTTTTGCCCAGTCACTAAGGTTTCCATCTAAGGTTGGTGTGTTGTAAGTGGTTGCATATAGTATCCTGGTAATTAAAAACAGAGTGCAGATTATAAAGACCATCCTTTTCACTGATTACTTTCCTCACATTTTTAAATCAAGATATTGATTTTACTCGCACTCTTATTTTGCTAAAAACAAAGTTTGTTATCACATTATATCAATTAAGTCAATGTCTAAAAATGTTCATTAAATAATTAATATTTATAGGGATTATTAAATAAATGGTGAAACTGAGATTTATGGGAATAACTAAAGCCTTTAGCTATGTTGCTGCAAAAACATTAGAGACTATAATACAGGACAGAACAATGTTCTGTCTCTACAATTGATTAACATGAATTTTCTAAAATGATATTTTATTTCTTCTTGTTCATAATAATTGACATTTCATCCTTGCAAGTTAATTATTTTTTCTAAAATGATATTTTATCTTTTTAAGTAGCAGCGGTATGGACTATAATGTAATAGTGCGATTTATCGCACATAATAAATAATGTTGGATAAATCCAACCGCTACAACTTTATTTTTCAGAGACATAAATTTGGAGAGATGATAAATGAGAAAAAATATTATATCATTTTGTGTAATGATAATCTTGATTTATTTTATACCTGATTTGGTTTTGGGGATTGATGTTGAACTGACAAGAGATAAGTGCATTGATTTGAGATATTGTGATTGGTACATTTTAGATAAATATGTTGAGGATATAAAGGGACTTAGTGATCCGAATATTTCTCTTCAGTTTAAATCCATCAAGTTGCCAATGCAGGAACCTTACAAATCCAAAGAGGGTACAATCTGGTTAAAATGT
Source organism: uncultured Candidatus Sumerlaeota bacterium (assembly GCA_964651675.1). Lineage (GTDB taxonomy): Bacteria > Sumerlaeota > CAZYWQ01 > CAZYWQ01 > CAZYWQ01 > CAZYWQ01. The sequence continues at coordinate 6,551 of CAZYWQ010000052.1, forward strand.
GATATTAATGTGGCTGATGTAAAAGAGACTTTGAGGAGTTATTTAGGTTCTCGAATTATTATTGGGCATATAGAGGGGAATGATGTGACTTATTTTAATGAATATCCAATTGGTGTAACTAATGGCAAGGGGATTACTTCTCGGGGAATACCGAGAGATTATTTGATACCACCGAGAGATATAATGTTTGGAGGGGAAAATTCCATTTTTATAAAAATTACTTCTTTGGGTAGTGGAAATCCAGTCGGAGTAATGTCTGAACCATTAACTCTTTTTAATCTTGGCGATTATTATATGCTAAATGGTTATGATAAAATAACATCACGAGTTAATATTTTGGATAAATTATTATTCAAGGCTTATAGCTTTGGTTACTATAACAAAAATTTGTTAAACAAGATGGTTAATCTAAAAGAGAGTTGTGATAAAAAGAGTAGGAAGGCTCTTTTATCTATTCGAAAAGAGAATTATAAAAGTGCGGACGGATTGTTGGAGGAAATTAATGATAGTTTGTCACCTGTTAATAGGGATCTTGCAAAATTTGAAGGCGAAATTTTTAATCTTTTCAAGTCTTACAAGGGGAGATTAAACAGAGCAGTTTTTGATGAGGTTACTGATAAATATGGTGTAAGAGAGGCAGAGAATGTTTATCCGAGTGTATTGAGTTTCGGGCGTTTTGGGAAATTTTTGAATGACGGATTATTAACATTTCGGGATGTTTCACCAACTGCAATTACACTCCGAAATGGAGATCGCTTATGCGTCTCTTTTGATGAGATTTTTAACACGAATGTTGTTGATATTAATTGGGTAAATAAAACAACTCATATAAAAGGTGAGGCGTTTGGCAAAGATTTGAGTTATTATTTGGTGTCAACTGTTTTGTTTCCTGGAGTTTTGTTGAATTTCCCTGAAAATAATAAAATTGGTTTTGAAATTTATTCTCAAAATGATTTATTTCCATCCAAAATTATTACTTCGAATGGTTTGTTAAACATAAGTGATGAACCTGTATCTTTAGAGGATGTAAATGAAGGATGGTTGTTGTTCTATTTGAATCAAGAGAAAGATTGTCCAGTTCTGATGGTTTTCGAAAGAATACCGGATTACATTTATTGTGGTGAAAAGAAGGATGGTCAAAAAACTCTTATATTTAAAAATAAAAGAGCTTCTCTTGGGAAAATTGTTATTCTGACACCTTTTGGTATTGAATATCAGAACACGAACAAATGGAATACTGAAGTTCCGCAAAATCTTTTTGCCAAAGCATCGCATTTATCAAAGATTGCGAGATTTTTTCCCATTTATTGCGAGGAGTATTATAAGATTAACTGGGATGAGGATGTAGTGGAGGTTTATGATATTTTTGATTATAGCATCTTGAAGCCAAAGTATAAGCGAGGTGTGAATGAGTTGGATCCAATATATAAACTTGCTTATCTTCCTCCTCAGTTGTCATTTGTTACTGAAAAGGATTATCCCGTTCAAATAGCTAATCCATTGATTGACATTGATGTTCCAACATTTCTTGGACCAGTAAAGGGTATCAGAACAAATAATAATATCCTGGTTTATAAATTACCTATTCCGCCTTTAAATGAAAGAGGGATTGTGAATGTGGGTGGTGATAAAGAATTAGTTGCGATGGTTAACAATCATATAAATGATCTTGGCGATAGAGGGATGTGGAATGCTGTGGATAGGATATATAAAAATCGTGCGCATTCATATATGGCTTGGGCTTATTTGAGTGATGAGAATAGGAATAAGCTTAAGGAAAATTCTTCTAATGTTGTCCATTCTGGATTCAGTGCTGATGTTTGGTTTGAGAGAATAGAACCATTTTCCAAAGTTAGATATTGGTTTACATATTTTTTGGAGGGTCCTTATTATGATACTTACGATATAGATTGGGGAAATGGTCTGGCGTTGTATGGTTATTATAAGTATGCGCAATATTCAGGAGATTGGAAATTAATCAATGAGAACTGGGATGCTATTGAGCGGATGATGAGATGGTTTGAAGTATCGGATGATTGGGATTGGATGCGTTCATCCAATGCTGTGCACGGACATGGTACAGGAGCTGGTGATTGTACGACAGTGGAATATGCCGCTTGTGTAGCTTATACAAAGATGGCACGAGCCTTGAAAAAGAATATCGAGTTTCAAAAGGGATTGTATGAAACCGCTAAAAGAGCTATTCCTGCTGTTTCGAGATTCTTATATCGTGATTGGGCAATGAAGTATGGATTAATTGATTCGGATGAATACATAATTGGTTTTCACGAGGGAGAAGGTTTCTTAACAGCTAAGGTTGATAAGTATCTCTGGGATTACACATCGAATATTTCTGGTAATGGTATAGAGCCTGAATGTTTTGATTTGTATATGAAATATATCCCCAAACAGCTCAAACAATATGAGGAGTTACTCGATAAATACAATTGGTATGATGGTTCCTATAAATATCCTTATCGAACATTATATCAGGATAATTCAGGATACATCACATTGCCGCATATATATGCAAGAGCAAGACTTGGGTATCCTCTAAAAACAATAAAGGAATATTTGAACTCTGCGAAAGCGAATTTGCATCTGTGGTGGCAAGCACCGGCGGTTATTGCCGAGATTCTATCGAGAGATGCGGATTTTTATCTTTTAGATTGGATTCCAGCAGAATATAAAGAAGGATTCTATGATGGAAAACAAGCGGAAATACTTCTCGGATTGTTTGACGAAGGAAATTTATTCTTGAAAATTCATTCTAATAAGAAACCAAGTTCGGTGATGGTTAATAGTCAGAAGATTGAAAAGTGGAAATATAATGAGGAAGAAAAAATATTGATCGTAGAAATCGCAGGTAAAGGTGATATTAAGGTTTCTGTTAAATATTAATTTAATAAGTAGGAATTTTCGAGAGGTGCAAGATTAAATGTCAGAGCCTGTTGCAATGATACTCGCCGGAGGACAGGGAGCACGCCTAAGTATTCTATCTAAGAAAAGAGCAAAACCCGCAGTGCCATTTGCTGGTATATACAGGATAATCGATTTCACATTGAGTAATGTGATGATTTCTGGAATAAGATACGTAGGTGTGTTAACACAATATAAACCTCATTCTCTAAGTGACCATATAAGAGAAGGTGGATTCTGGGGATTTCTGGGTCGGAGATATTATGCGAAGATATTACCTCCTTTTACCGGTGAAGAGGAATCGGATTGGTACTTAGGTACGGCTGATGCTATCTATCAGAATTTGAGTTTTATTAATAGAATAGATTGTGATTCTGTGGTTGTTTTATCTGGTGACCATATCTACAATATGGATTATAGTGGGATGATCGAGTTTCATAATGAGAACAAAGCGGATTTGACAATAGCTGTGAAGAGTGTTCCTCGTGAGGAAACATATAGGTTTGGAACGGTCATTGTGGATGATGATGATAGGATCATTGAATTTGAGGAAAAAATAAATAATGCGAAATCGAATCTCGCATCCTTAGGAATATATATCTTTAATAAGAAAGTCCTATTTAAAAAATTAGTCGATGACAGTGAGCAAGATACCGGACATGATTTTGGAAAGAATATTATTCCGAATATGATTAAAAAGAATAAAGTCTATTGCTATAATTTTGAGGGATATTGGAAAGATGTTGGGACAATTCAATCGTATTGGGAAGCTAATATGGAAGCCCTTGATAGTGCTTCTGGACTTGATTTGGCAAGTTGGAATGTAAGAACTAATCCTATAGGCAGAGAATGGGGAGATCGGGAACCTGCCAAGTTTGGTAGTAAGGCAATGGTAAAAAAATCGATTATATCGCCGGGATGTCGAATTGATGGTGAAGTAACTAATTGCGTGTTATCACCGGGAGTAGTAATTTCTAAAGGAGCAAAGATTGAAGATTCCATTATTATGCATGATTCATTTATTTCTGAAAATGTATATTTAAAAAAAGTCATATTTGATAAAAATGTCAGGGTAGGAGAAAATAGTGTTATTGGAGTTGGTGATGATATTGAAAATAAAAAACATCCGGACTTACTCAATATAGGAATCACACTAATTGGAAAGAGTGCTTCTATCCCTGCTAATGCTACAATTGGTAAAAATTGCCTGATTTATCCGGACATCAAAGAGCAATTTTTTCGAACAAATTCGATTCCCTCTGGGGAATGCGTAACGATATAAATCTTGAGAAAGATTAGGTTCGTAGGGGATATTTAAATAAAGCCAACTTTTGTTATTTCAATGGATTAAATACTTCTTCAAGGGAATAATCAGAATATTTTCAAAAAAAGCTTGAATTTATTTTTCTTACATTTATTATTGGGTTGTGTTATTTTAACTTTTTGAAGGAGAAAAAGTTATGATAAAAATTGATATTGCTGCTAAGATTGCTTCTGAGATTGGAATCACTAAAAAAGACGCATTAGTAATTACAGACACTATTATTGATAGTATAAAAGATATATTACAAAAATATGGGAAGATAGAAATTAGAGACTTCGGGGTTTTTAAGATAAAGGAAAGAAAATCAAGGATAGGAAGAAATCCAAAGACAAAGGTGGAAGTTCCTATTGCTGTTAGAAAGTCTCTTACTTTTAAGCCAGGTAAGGAACTTAAGGAACTTGTTAATAAGTAGAATTAAGATTGTAGCGGTCGCATTTATGCGACACTGATTTTATGTGCGATGAATCGCACCGCTACATTATTATTGTGACACAAGTATTTTGAATAATTTATTTATATTTTGTTTGCTTTTAAAATAATAAAGATGTGCGGGGCAACTACAATCACTACTGCCAAATCCTTTATGTAGCAATTTTGCTTTTTCAAACTTTTCTACTATGTGACTCAACTTACACTCGAATCGCTTTTTAAGGTGTTTTTGTATTATACCAATGACTCTTCCATATCGTAGAAGATAATCGATGTGCCAGAATAATTTTTTTTGTCTTCGTAGATGTCTCTTAATTCTTGAGGAAAGAGAATTCATTGCGCTACCGGTATATACATAGT
>CAZYWQ010000053.1:0-11344 GCA_964651675.1 uncultured Candidatus Sumerlaeota bacterium
ATATTATGCTGATTTGGGATCAAGTAGTTCGCAATTAAAACTTCAAACCTATACGGGAAGCTGGGACACATTGATCTGGACAGGTCGAACAGAATCCGAAGGCTGGCATAAAATGAAAATGACAATTTTTGAAGATAATGTCTGGATTTACTTCGATACGATAAATAAGCCCTTACTCTATTGCCCTCAATATATGTCAGCACTTACATCAACATTAAGCGAAGGTGCCATAGGACTTGGTACACTCCATTATAATGCATCACCACCAGTCGCCGAATATTTTGACCAAATCAGAATAACTGAAATCACAAAAGCACCTCCTATAGCAACAGCAACATTTCAATCTTATCCCTCTGATATAGAATCGAATACCAATTTTGATGTAACAGTAAACTATACCACAAACTTCAATCAAAGTGGATATCGAGGAAGAATCTATTTAGAAGTCATCGATAATGTGACAAAAAATTTAATTACACAATTATACAAAGACAACTCTGGAATTGGATATAATGAATCATCCGGATCAGTTGTATTTACAACTTCCATTCCAGATGGATATGAAACTGTGTTTTTTCAAACTTACATAGCACCTATGGAAATGAATCGATGTGTCGTTGACGAATATTTAAGTTATCCGAGAGATGGTTCTTATCCTTATAGCTGGACTGGTAATGGCGTCACTCACGATATATATTATAAAAGTTCATTAATTCTCTCCGACAATGTTGATGGGAATTATTGCTACTGTTGTGGTATTACTTACGAGGCATTTATGGATGCTTACAATTCATACAACACAAAATATGGATTTGACTCCATAGGTGAGATGAGTGTTGATAATATGAGAACCTTTAGGAGAATGTGGTATGTTGCCTTAGGCACTTCTGGTGACTATCCAAAAGGATGTGTTAAAGCAATTTACGATTACGATATTGGATATGAAGTAACAGATTGGGAAGAAGCATTAGATGGTGATTTCGTTCAGTTCTGGAGGCATAGTGGGAGTGGACATAGTGTTATATTCAGAGGTTGGGCAAGAGATATTAATGATACAATCATCGGACTGAAATACTGGTCCACTCAATCCTCAACTGATGGAATAGGTTACAATACAGAATACTTTGGTGAAAGTAGTGGACTTGATGCTGCGCAAACATATATAGGACATCTTTTAAAACCAGCAGATAGTGATGATTGGCAAAATAGATATTGTGATGCTGATACATCAAGCACACCAACTAATGTAAATGGTTCTGCAATCATTGACTGGATTTTGTATTAAAGAATAGAATCAACTCTTCAATCCTGTTCTTGCGATTCCCTGGATGAAGAATCTCTGCAAAAAGAAAAATGCCACAACAATAGGCAAAACAGCGAAGGTTGATGCTGCCATTAAGAGATTAAATTCACTTCCAGCATCATTGTTAAAAGATGATAAACCAACCATCAATGTCCAGAACTGAGGTCTCTTTGCTACAATCAGGGGCCATAACAATGAATTCCAATTCATCAAAAATGCAAAAATCCCACTTGTAATCATAACAGGTTTCGATAAAGGAACAACAATCATCCATAAAGAACGAAATTTCCCTGCACCATCAATCTTAGCTGCATCCATTAAATCATCTGGTATCGTCATAAAAAATTGTCTCATAAGAAAAATCGTAAACACATTAGCAAGCCAGGGAATTATCAGTGCCTTATAAGAATTCAACCAACCTAAATTTGCAACAATCAGATAAGAAGGTATTAATAAAACCTGTCCAGGAACCATCATCGTACTTAATATCATAAAAAACAAAACTTTTCTACCCACGAATCGCATCTTGGCAAAGGCATAAGCAGCCAAAGAGGATGTTATAAGTGTACCAAACGTTATCGCACCACAAGTATAAATCGAGTTTAAAAAATATCTTCCGAATGGTGCACTCTTCCAGGCATCAACATAATTCTTTATACGAAATGTATGCGGAATAAAAGTCGGCGGTATACTTTGAGCTTCCGACAATGTCTTAAAGGATGTTATAACCATCCAGTAAAAAGGAAATATCATAAAAATAGCGCCTAATGACAACACTGAATATATCAATAGATTAACAATTCGCTTATCAGTGTGCGCTTTATAATTCCTTTTATGTCTTAACTCCATATTATTAATCATAATGCACTCGCTTACTAAACACTTTATTCTGAACAAGAGTTAAGGTTAAAATAATTAAAAGTAAAACATACGACAAAGCACTTGCATATCCAAATTCATCCAATTCCCAAGCCCTCCGATAGACATAAAACACTATCGAAGTTGTCGTATTTCCAGGACCACCATCCGGAGTCATAACAAACATCGGCACAAAAACCTTATAGGCAAAAATGACAGAAATCATTGCTATAAAAAATGTTGTTGGTGACAATAATGGAAGAGTAATATTTTTAAACTTCTGCCATCTTGAAGCCCCATCAATCTCTGCCGCTTCATAATAGGATTTATCAATATTCTGCAATCCTGCCAAGAAAATCACCATATTATATCCAATAACCTGCCATACGGTTAATATGACAATACAACACATCGAAAGACTCGGACCAGCTATATACCAGGGTAACTTAATACCAAGAGGATTTAAAAGAAGATTCAAAATAGGCGTCGATTCTCTTAACCATTTCTGAGACGGAATACCAATCTCCTGGAAAATATAATTTGCAAGTCCATACTCCCTATTGAAAATCCACTGCCAGACAATAGCTACTGCTACCAATGATGTTATGTACGGTATAAAATAAGCAGTGCGATAAAAAGAAAGTCCTTTTATCTTCTGGTTTAATAAAGTGGCGATAAAAAGAGATACTACCATCGCAGTGGGAACAGAAAATAATACATAGTAGGTGGTATTCACAAGAGATTGGATAAATTTCTGATCACCTAACAACCTTATGTAATTTGCCAATCCGACCAATTTAACAGTAGTAAATTTTGTGTAAGGTCCCCAATTAGAAAATGACAAATAGAAAGAAAAGATAATCGGAATAAACCAAAAAATTGTAAGTATAAGCAATGGAGGACTAAGATAAAGATACGCCTCAACATTTTCTAAAAATCGTTTTTTTATTCGCAAAATAACACTCTTTCTTTTTGATACTATTTATCTTTTAAGCAACTGAATAGCATATTCCTTCGAGATATCATCAATCTTCTCACCAGAAATTAATTTTGCAATTTCATCAATTCTCTCATCATAACTTAACTTTTTCATTGTGGTAGATGTTCTACCTTTTGCGACCTTTTTCTCAACCGCAAAATGACAACTTCCCTCAGAAGCAATCTGTGGTAAATGCGTAATACAAATAATCTGATGAGAATTGGATAAACTTCTCAACTTCTCACCAACCTTTTTCGCTGTCTCTCCTCCGATACCAATATCAATCTCATCAAAAATCATACAAGGAACACTATCAACATCCGCAAGAATCGTCTTTAAAGCAAGCATAATTCGCGACAATTCTCCCCCTGAAGCAATTTTTTTCAATGGCTTCAATTCCTCACCCACATTTGGTGAGATTAAAAACTCAACATTATCGATTCCTTCTTCTGTAACTCTATAATTCGCAGAATCGATCTCAATTCCATCCGATGATTCAAGCTGAGTAATATCAATCTTGATCTTTGTCTTAGGCATATTCAGCTCTTCAAGCTCAGCCTGTATCTTCTTTTCGAGTTTTTGAGCAACCGACTTTCTCTTAGATGACAACTCTTTGCAACACAAAGATAATTGTTTTTTTTCATCTTCCAATTTCTTTTCAATCTCTTTTATCTTTTCATCACAATGCTCAATCTCATCCAATTCTTTCTGAAATTTCTCAAGAGAATTTTTCACATTCTCAATACTTCCACCATATTTCTTTTTAAGTTTATTAATCAACTCCAATCTTTCCTCAATGAAATCCAGTCCTTCCTGATTAAACTCAATATCATCTCTATAACGCATAACATTTGCTGAAATATCATTTATCTGATAAACAACATTCTGAAGTTCTTCAAAATAAGTGGCGAATTTTTTATCTATCTTCCCTATCCTGCTGAATTCATTTTTCACTTCATCGAGTAATTCCACAACAGACTTACCATAGATGGAGCCTTCATCAAGAATGTTATAAATTCGCGATGTCACATCCATCAGAAGCTGTGAATTCAACAAGATTTCCCGTTCTTCCTTTAATCTTTCATCTTCTCCATCCACTAAACCTGCATTCTCAATCTCTCCAATCTGATAAACTAATAAATCCTTGAGTCTCTCTTTATCAGATTCATCTTTTTTTAATTTGTTGAGTTCCTCTCTTAGAGACATATAAGTGTGGAAACTATTATTAACTTTTTCAAGAAGCTTCTCATAATGACCATAATTATCCAATGCCACAATATGATTATCTATATCAAGAAGCCACTGATGCTGATGCTGTGAATGAATATCGACCAGACTATCACCAATTTTCTTTAACTTCGACACAGGAATTGGTGTACTATTAATAAAACATTTATTTTTGCCACTTCGACTAATAACTCGTTTTATAAATACAGAATCGTCAATCAACTCGATTCCATATTCATCAAGAAGAAAATTAATTATTGCATTTTTCTTTACATCAAACGAAGTCTCGATGACAGCCTCATCAAATCCAGTGCGAATATCATCACTACTTGCCCGTTCTCCAAAAATCAGATTCAAAGCTCCCATAACAATCGATTTACCCGCACCTGTCTCGCCTGTAATTATATTAAGACCTTTCTCAAAATCAACGGACAACTTATCGATTATAGCCAAATTGCTTATACTCAGACTCTTCAGCATTTTTAATCCTTAAAAAATAAAACGATAATAACAATACTCCCCAACACGGACATAATTAAAAATTAAATCTTTTTCATTGACTGATTAATAAACCAATCACTAATAATTAATGGCTTCGATAATTATAAACAACTTTTTTTCTGTCAAGATTTTTGGAAATGGTTGAGATTTGCAGATAATAATGAATTGGAACATCCCCTATATAACTCCTCATCTACCCAATCAACTATCAAACAAACTAAACATCCACTCTTCGATCGCAAAAATACTCCTAAACCGCGGATTAAAAGATGAAAAATCCATTACCAAATTCATAAACCCGAGATTATCGAATATCTATAATCCTTTCGAGATCAAAGATATGGAAAAAGCGGTTGAAAGAACCTTACAAGCAATCAAAAACTCTGAAAAAATCTTAATATATGGCGATTATGATGTTGATGGTGTTACAAGCACAGTTCTACTTACCAAGACACTCACACTTTTAGGTTCCTCTCCCTCATTTTACATTCCACATCGGATAGATGAAGGATATGGATTAAACCAACTCGCAATAGGAAATATATTAAAGAAGAAAGTAGATTTGATAATAACAGTCGATTGTGGTATATCTTCTTTCGAGGAAATAAAATTCATCAATGACAACAAAGTTGATATTATTGTCACTGACCATCATCAACCTGACGACACCTTGCCAGATGCTTATGCCATTATAAATCCAAACAGAGAAGACGATACTTACCCATTCAGTCAATTAGCAGGAGTTGGTGTGACATACAAATTTTGCCATGCCCTTTTAAAAAAATCGAACTTCCCCGAAGATAAAGCAAAACAATTCTTACGCTCGCATTTAGACATTGTAGCGATGGGAACTGTTGCAGATATCGTTCCCTTAATTGATGAAAATCGCATATTTGTCAAACACGGCTTACAACAAATACCAAACACCAACAATATTGGTTTATCCGAACTGCTCAAGCTTTTATCCCTCAACAACAAAACAATAGATACCTTCTCAATAGGCTATATAATAGCGCCTCGATTAAATGCCGCAGGTCGAACAAGTCACAGTAAAATCTCCGTAGAATTTCTTTTGACTGAAGATAAAATCAAAGGAAGAAAATTATCACTCGTACTCGACAACTTTAACAAAGAAAGAAAATTGATCGAAGAAACTATTCTAAAAGAAGCTATCAAAAACATTGAAGATGAAGAGATTCATTTGAAAAATAAAATCATTATCACTCATAGTGACAACTGGCATCTTGGTGTTATTGGTATTGTTGCATCAAAACTCGTCGATACTTACAATAGACCCGTCATCATTTTACAAAAACAAGAGAATGAATTAAAAGGTTCGGCAAGAAGTATCAATTCGTTTAATATCCTTAACGCCATTCATCATTGCAAACATATACTAATAAGATATGGTGGTCACAGATACGCAGCAGGTCTCACATTAGAATATAAAAACCTAAAAGAATTCATTAGTCTCATAAACGAATACGCTGATGAAAACCTGAAGGATACTGATCTAACGCAAGAATTGAATATTGATTGTGAGATTCCCTTTTCAGAGATTGACACAAAACTTCTAAAAGATTTAACGATGCTTGAACCCTTTGGAACAGGCAATCCAGAACCAATTTTCACAACAAATCACATAACCATTTTGACCGAACCAAAATTATTAAAAGACAAACACATTAAACTTTTACTCAAACAAGGAAACTGCACATTTCCAGCAATCGGATTCTCAATGCCAGAAAAATATCAACAGATTACAAAAGCTAAAACCATCGATATCGCCTTCACACCAAAATTTGACTACTATAATAGGCAACAATCCATCCAATTAATTTTAAAAGACTTTAAGGTGAAGAATTAAAGGTAGAAAAAGTGGCGGGAACCAATATTACCTTTTTTAAAATCTATGTATTCTACTTTTCATCTCCATAGAATTAACAAGCCTACCAGTAGTAAAAGTCAATTTATACGGTGTGTTTGAAAGTCTATCCTTACCGACCGTAATGGCTTTTTTGCCAACGGTTATTGTATATTTTGTTTCGGGATCCCAGGCATAATTAATCCTAAGCTCAGTCCAGCCATCATTAATATCATCTACAACATTCACTATCGGAATATACTTTAACGGTGGTGAAAATTTTATATTATTCTCTATGGAATCATGATCCATCGGTGCATTAAAATAAACTCTCACATATTCACCCGATCTAAGATAAATATCTTTTGCACCATTCGCAGGATAAGTATTAATAATAGATGCGCGAGCTGTTTTCAGTTTGAAAACATAATCTTCCTGAAGACTATAGCCCTCAGAATCCTCTGCTCCCTGACCAATTCTAATAGTATAAATCTTATTGAATCGCAATCCAAAATCGATATCATTTCCTAACAACATTATTTGTAATAAATCAAAACTACTATCCTTGCTTTCCTTTCCCATAAACGATCTATAAGCCAATTTAGGAGTAATGGACAAAGCAGATTTAACACTATTTATATCCATTTTTTTACTAAACTTCACATAGATCGGGACTCTTCGTTTAACCTCTATCTCTGTATTATCTGCTGGATCAGTATATACCACCGTCGGATAGTCGATTGATTTTTCTAAATAAATCTCACCCACATCAATCATCTCAGTCTTATCTATTTCAAACGCTTCCGATTCAAATGTATCGAAACCTTCTATTTTTGCAACAAGTGAGTAAGAGCCAAATGGAACATCCTCAAATCGAAAAACACCATCGGAACCTGTCGTAGCATAATAATTTGTTCCAGGTATGATAACCATTACTCCCGAGAAATCTTCCTCATCTTCCAAAGTTACCATTCCCCTAATTGCCCCAAATTGAGTTTCCGGCTCTATCTCCTGAAGAACCAATATCACATCTCTAAAATCAGAATCTGTAACATCAGCAGAAACATTCGCAACCAATTTATAGCCCTCAAGAGTAGCCGAAACCGTATATTTATTAGGATTCAAATAGCTAAAATAAAAATTTCCATTGGAATCAGTTCGGTTTACATAATTCAATTCATCAATTCGAACTTTTACATTACTAAAATCGTAACTGCTCGAGCCATCCAGATTTTTAATTGTAATATAACCAGCTATAGTTCTTCCTTCATCCGTCGAAATCCCATACTCTCTTTTCGAAGCCCTTAATTCTTCAACACTCATCGGATCGAGAGGTATTGTGGTGAATCTGAAATGTTCCCCTGCTCTAACTTCTATCGTATCGGAATAACTTTTATAACCTTCCTTATTAAATGAAATAACATATAAACCCGGTTTGACATCTCTGATTAAAAATAATCCTTCGCTATCGGTCTCAGTCTGATAATTCGTATTCTCGATAGATACAACAACACCTGAAAAATCCGTTGCATCAGTTAGATCGACTTTACCGGAAACGGATGAGATCCCCTTTGCTTCTGATTCAGAAGGATATAAAGAAATACTACCTATATCAACAACTTTATTATTACCACCGACTATTACCTTTTGAAAACGAGTCTGTTTAAAACCACTTTTCTGAGCCCATAATTGGTATTTACCTTTCTGGATACCACTGATCAAGAAATTCCCATATTCATCCGTATAAGCTACAATCTGAGTGCCACCGACAAATACTGCAATCCCCGAATGTTCCGTTTCACCTGATAACTTTACATTCCCCTTTATATCATATTCCGATACTTCGTATCCTTGTCCTTCTTTATCATACTCTTTTTTACCACAGGAAATTATACTGAAGATAAAGAAAAAAAGGATTAAAATCGCCAATTCTTTAAAATGAAACCTAAATCTTTTCATACCTAACATTCTAATAAATGTTATTATTATCAGTGTCTACAAAAGAATTAAATTACAAAAATGAAATGTTATAGCGGTTGCATTTATGAGACATTAATATTAAATATAATGAATCGCACTGCCATATTTTATGTAGAAAAGAAAGTCCAAGATATAAATAGTCTATATCTTGGACTTTTAGGATAATAAATTTGTTTAATATTAATCCTTTGTTTCTTCTGGAGTCTTTAGACTGTCAAGATCGACTATTATTTTGAAATTATTTTCCTTTAATACCTTATCATCGAATGAGACCCTTACTTCCTCTCTCTTCAGGTTTTTCACAGCATATTCAACCATATTTTTTACCTCGTCAAAATCTTTATAGGTTTCTTCTTCCACTTTGTTTAACCGTGCAACATTAACATATTTATTACCTGTTATAAAAGGTTCACTTATTTCTCCAACTTTCATTTTGTCTACATTCTCCGGAAAATCTTTGCCTTTCATAGCTGGATTAATTAATCCCAATTTTCCACCTTTACTTGCTGAGGGATCCTCTGACTCTTTTCTTGCAATAAATTCAAATTCCTTTTCACCACTGATAATTTTCTCTCGTAATCCCTTCATAATCCCTATGACTCTATCTATCTCTTTTTGCTTTTCTTCTTCCGTCATATCACTTTTATATCTTATTTTTTTGACAATAATATCGACATCTACTTTTTTGGAATTCTTGTACTTATCTTTATTGTCTTCATAGTATTTCTTAAGCTCATCATCTTTAATTTCTATTTTGTCATAAATGTTTTCCTTCATATAAGTATTAGAGATTGTGTTTTGTTCGAATTTCGCATAATCATCTTTATATTCATCCGTCTCATCTAATTTCTGAGCTTTAGCATCAGCAATAACTGCTTTCATTAACAATTTGTTTTTAGCAAATCTAATTTTATCTTCTGGAGTAGCAATTCGCACTTTGTTTCTTGGTGGTAATGATTCAATTTCTTCATCCATATCCTTTTTCGTATATACGAAATCACCTATTTTGAATATCACCGCATCATCCTTAATATCTTCCTCTTTTAGAACATCAAAATTAGAAGTGACATTTTCACCATTCGTCAATTTATCGATATAGTTTTGTTCAAGATCTCTTCTTTTTGTCTTTTCTAAACGATTTTCAATAGCAATTTTAACTTCTAAGAAATCTTTTATTCCTGGTTCCGTTTTACTTTCAATTTTCATTATCTGAAAACCATGTTTCGTTTCAATAATATCAGTATATTGTCCCGCAGGCGTCTTTTCAGCAGCTTCTCTTATTTCGCTAAGCAAGGGTTTGGGAGCATTTTTAATGGGTAATGGACCTATTTTTTCGCCTCGTTTTGATGATTCTGATTCGGAATATTTCTCAGCCATATCCATAAAATCTTCACCAGCATCAAGTTTTGCCTTTATATCTTCCATCTTTTTTCTGACTTTTTCTTTATCTTCTTTATTCATCGGAACATATAAGATATCACCAGGACGAATAGCTTTCTTTAAATCTATTTCCTTTCTGTCTTTATCTAAAATATTCTTTGCCAGATCACTATCGCCCGATATATTTTTAGCGATTTCATACAATGTATCTCCTGGTTGGACTTTATACTCTTTATATGTCGATAAGAATATATGTCTCATAGTAAAAGAAAAATCTCGTTTAAATTGATCCGGATGCTCTTCATAATATTTTTTCTCATCATCATCAGTCACTGACACATTATCCGATACAACCTTTACATAAAGTAACCGACCTAATTCCCTTTGTTCCCAATTCTTTTTTAATTCCTTGAATTCTTCCGTTTCTAAAAGTCCTTCTTTAACACCCTTATTGTGATAAATCTTTTCAGCAGCAATCTCCTTAATATCCTTAATTAGTTTATCATTTTCTACTTTAACACCCCTTAATATACCTTCAAATGATAACTTCTCCTCCAGTTCGCCTCTTAATACATTTCCCCCATCAAAAGTGGCTATAACTTCATCCTCTTTCTGAGTCTCTTCCTTTTGCTTCTCTTCAGCAAACACACAAATCATAAACAAACATAAAATAATAATACCAAGAACAAACCATTTTTGTCTTTTGATTCCCTTGCTCATTTACAATCCTCCTATGTAATTAATATGAAAAATTTATATAATGCATATCAAACAATTATTATCAATTCAATCAAAAAATTCACCAAAAAAACCGATTATTATTCCCTGATAATAGGTATTTTTACAACAACTTTAGTTCCTTTTCCTAATTCACTACTTACCACAATAGTACCACCGCTTGTATCCATTATTCGCTTTGTGATTGACAAACCGAGTCCTGTTCCGCCTTTTTTATTCGTAAAAAAAGGTTCGAATATATGTTTCAGGTCTTCCTTCGAAATCCCTTCTCCATTATCCTCGATACAAAGCGAAACCATATCATTTTCTTTATCATAAGATGTGGTAATTTCTATTTTCCCATCAGGCTTATTGAGAGATTGTTTCGCATTCAACAGGATATTTAGAATAGCTTGTTTTATCGCTATAATATCTATAGATACATTTGGTAGTTCTTCATAGTAATGCCGTTCAATAGCAATCGCACTTTCTTTCTTATCCATTAAAGCAAAAGAAATTACTGATTCTGTTAATT
>CAZYWQ010000054.1:0-11341 GCA_964651675.1 uncultured Candidatus Sumerlaeota bacterium
CTGTTATTCCATTCATAAGATAACCACCAATCCAAAATCCACCACCTAAATAATTGTTAGCCTCAATGATAAGAACCTTAAATCCATCCTTCGCTAATTCACACGCTGCAACAAGACCACTCGGACCCGCTCCAACTATAACGCAATCTGTCTCTACATTATCAAGCAACTTTTCATAAAAATCTTTTATAATAGCACCTGTGATCTGACTTTCTACAACCTTAGAAAACTTATTCATTTTCAATACCTCCTTATAACATTTAAAATTCAAAAATTTTTTTAAACTAATGTAAAACACAATACCAAATAATGAATACCTACTACTCTTTCTTTCCAAATGTTATGAAAAGCATAAAAAGAAGGAGAGTATTATTAACTTACTTATTATATCAATAATTATGTTATATTATATATAAACATCATTTATATATAATATATAAAAAAAATTTAAGGAGCTATCCTTTGAGTTTAATATAGATTGGGCATTTTTTCCGTTCTTTGATTTTACACTTTTTTATCTCCCAACAAAACTTTGTTTTCAATAATTCTTTTATTCCACTAATATTCATCCTTTTCTCTTGAAGGAGCTTTTTAATATAATTCAATCTGTCAATATCATTCTGAGAGTAATACCTGTTTTTTCCTAATCTTGCTGGATTAATTAAGCCTTTTTTCTCCCAAATTCTCAAAGTTGCAAGAGAAACACCAATTAATTTTGCAACAATACCAATTGTGTAAAGCGGCTCGTTATAACTGAAGTTCATATCAATTGTTCACTGATGAAACTACAAACATATTTGTAAAGTTATTTGATAATACAATCTTATAGTTACTTATGAATTATATTGTCAAGTATATTATCTAAATCAACTGTTATGGACGAACAAAATAAATATTTCATATTAAGGGTAAAGCTAAGTTGTTATAATGAGACAATCAAGAATATATCGATATGGTTTTAGTTATATCCTTCAATATTAAAATTAATATATACTGTTATTTAAGATTATCAAATGCAATCAAGTTTTACCTTGACTTTCAATGAATTCAAATATACAGTGCAGTCGTTTACTAACACATTCTAAGCCAAAATTTAATAGGGAAGAGAGGGGATTTATAGCAAATACTATGGCAGATATAAAATATGTGCTTTTAAAGAGACAATTATTCCTTAAGATTTTACTTGCAATTCAAATTCTACTATGCCTTATATCGTGTAGTTTAATAAAGAGTGGAGTTGAAAGACCCAATCCTTTCGAACTCATTATAACATTAAACAAATCAGAATACAGTCCGGGTGAAGCTGTTATTTGTACAGTTTATCTGTATAACAAATCAGACAAAGAGCAGACAATGCAGAAGCTCGATGCCTATTCGCTGTCATTCTGGGTGGCACCATTAGATTTTAATGAAGTTGTAAGAATAGAACCTGTTTACTCTAAAAAAGAAATGTTAGGCAAGACATCGACATTATCTGCGAATTCAGGTGAGCAAAGACAATTTGTTTTCACCAAACTAACTGAAAATGAAGGAAGCTATAAATTTCAATCCATATATCAGCCAGAACCAGACTTTATACAAAATCCACAACCGGAGTTGGTAACCAAACCAAATATATACACAGTAGTAGGAGGGCGAAAATTCTCTAGAGATGAAGATGGGATATTAACCAAAGCCTCAGCGATAAAGCTCGCAGAACAAAAAGTAGGAATGAATGTTATCAATACCGATGCAAAGCTAATCGAAAATGAATTAGGCTTTTTGGAATGGTGGATAAATCTCACAATGACAACGGGTGAAGAAGGAAAGGAGGTGACGAAATCGTATTTAATCAATCCATATCTATGTAGTGTAAGAAAAGAGACAAAACCATTTAAGCGAAAACCCGAAGAAAAGCCACCAATAGTAAAAATACCAAAAAAACCAAGAGGAGAGAGTCCGAAGAAGTAAGAAGATAAATAGAAGTAAAAGATAAAGAAAGGAATTTAAGAACAAAGAAAGGAGGGGTAATAAATGATAAGGATTGCCCTAACCACAATAGTGGTAGTCATATTAATGATGACTTTAGTATACGCAGAAGGAACATCCCCAGCTGACCTATCCACAAGTACAGTCAAAGTTCTCAGAACCACAAACAAAGCCCAGATTAATCGCTATGTCCCCAAAGTCTACAAGTTCAATAATGCTAATCCTTATGAAGTAGTAAACTTCGTTGAATCTCTTGTTGCCCAGGAGGAAGGAGCAGTTT
This sequence comes from uncultured Candidatus Sumerlaeota bacterium, assembly GCA_964651675.1. GTDB lineage: Bacteria > Sumerlaeota > CAZYWQ01 > CAZYWQ01 > CAZYWQ01 > CAZYWQ01. The sequence continues at coordinate 2,249 of CAZYWQ010000054.1, forward strand.
ACACATTTGTCAATCCGGAAAGTAATGGTGGTTATCTGCTTGTTGTATGCCCGGAATATATGCTCGGAAATCTCGACAAATTCATCCCTCAGCTTGATAGACCTCAAATCACAAGTGCTCCTGGCTCAAAATTCGTCTATTATCGGTTGAAACATAGGAATTCAACTGATGCAGCTTTCGCAACTGCTCTTACACATTATATGTCGGGCTTTGAGGCGATTGTTCCTGATGTCGAAACTAATTCCTTAGTATTGTTTGACAATCCTTCTGGTGCTGATTCCGGCGCTGAAGCTCTTGATGAAATCCTCGATGTTCCAACACCACAAACTCTTGTGAATGTAAAGATTTACGAAATATCGCTTAACAACGACGGCACTGTTGGCTTGGATTATGAAGCCTGGAAAAATGGTCCAGGAAGCTTCTTATTCTATGGACAAACAGCAGGCCTTATTTTCTCGTCTCCTCACAGTTATTATGAGGATGACCTAACAAGAATTATCATTCGAGATGTTGATGTTAGAGATTGGTACAAGAGTGCAGGATACGATCTCGATTATTCATCCGCATTCTTTGATTTCCTTGTGGAAAAAGGTAAGGCTAAAGTTCTGACATCGACCAAAGTTGCCTCTATTAATGGTTATCCTGTTGCGCTTGCTTCGGGAGAGCAAATATTGTATTACTCGGTATCGGGTTCTTATAATGAGCAAACTGATGTTACTGGTACATCGCGATATGTTAAGAGTGAATCGGCTCCTAAATCAGCAGATTCTTATGACTTACCCTTAACCTCAGTTTATCGCGAACCTGATAAAACAGCTCTTGATGCCATATCCGAAATTCTTACCAGAGATTCTGCCAGCTCATGTCAGCTTGATATCAAGGGTGTTAGTACAGGTGTTTTTCTTGAAGTAGTTCCGACAATCGGAACTGATTTAATCAATCTTGATGTCAGTGCTAAAGTTGTCAGTTGCATTGGTTTTGCCGATAATGGAGAACCAATCATAAGCTCCGACCAGCTTAATAACAGTATTCGGGTAAAAGATAATGAAAGTGTTATCCTTGGTGGATTAACCCGTGAGAGAACGATAAAAAAGACAAGAAAGATACCTTTCTTCGGTTCATTACCTGTTATAGGCTGGGTATTCGGCGGAGAAATTTCTAATGTTCAAAAAACAGCAATAGTTGCTGTTATAACACCTAAAGTCGTCACTGACTTTAGCGGAATGGACGATGAATCGAGAAACATTATTGATATGGCAGAAGAAAGAATTGAGACACCTCTGCCAAAGACCGAAGTTGGCTTTGACCAATATCTACTGGACAAAGGTTATTAAACGGAAAGGAGAGATGAATGATGAAAGTTAAGCTTACCATACTGATGGTTTTGATTGTATTTATCACAACCATCGCATACTCAGATAACTATTCTCAAGACATTAACAGAAAAAATGGCGATCCAAGTCCAGTGGATATTTATACAGGCTCAAGCGTTGATCAATTTACTGCTGGTGAAACAAACAGCAGAGTTGATGATTACATAATGCAAGATGAGCAAATTAATCTGGACAAGGATTCCGGTGTTGTAAAAGTCCTGAGAGTTAATCAAAAAAATCTAATTAATGACTATGTTACTGCTATCATACAATTAAACAATGCAAATCCGAGAGAACTTCGTGGAGTAGTCCGAGACATTGCTTATATCGAAGGTGGTAATGCGGATGTCTTTCAGGATAAGGTTAAAAATGAATATTACCTTCAGGTAGTTTGTCCTCGTTTTCAGTTACCTTATCTTGAGGCTGCGCTGCAACAGTTGGATCAAAAATGGATTAGTGAAAATAACGATGGTAGCGCTCAGCTTTATTACAAGGCTAAATTTAGAGATATCGCGGACTTGATCCCTATCACTGGTGTTTATTCTACTCCTAAAACTATAAGGTTACCTGATTATACTAATAATGCTATTCAGGTTTCCGATCAACCTTGTGGTATTCCTCTGGTTCAATATGGTTTTAAAAGTGCTGATATTCCGCCTAATCAAATCGCTATCGATACTAAAATTTATGAAATCGATGTTAGTAATGATGCTAAATTGGGCGTAGATTATGTCGCTTGGAAAAATGGTCCTGGTAGAAACCTTTTCGAAGCTATTTTGTCTAATTCTCATACTCACAGAAGTACTAAAGTTGATTTTGAGACTGATACTTTAGACCTTAGCGATATTACTGATATGAAGGATCATAATCATTGGAGTTATTTATCGTATAATGCTCTTGCTACGAGTGCATTTGTCGATTTCTTACAGTCTAAGGGTAAAGCGAAACTCTTAACCAAAAGTACTGTAACTACAAGAAGTGGTAACTTTGCCGAAATCGCTGCTGTTGATGAAATTCTTGGTTTTGATGTAAGTTATGATCCGACTATCGATTATCAGACTATTAACTACTCAGTTGAGGAAGATGAGGGCTCTGCAGATATTTATCTTACTGTACCGGAATTACATCGCAGAACTCTTAACTATAGGAATTCGGGTGAAATCGGCGTTTATGTCGGCTTGCTTCCGTATATTGGTCTCGAATCGACTGAATTGGGTATTTTGGTCCATATTTCGGATGTGGCTGATTATACGAACGCTGGAGCTCCTATTATCAATCACCGCTTTATTGATTCCTATGTCAGAGTCAAAGATGGTGAGCCGTTTGTTCTTGGTGGTCTGAAGAGACAAAGTTCTATTAAAAATGTTAATAAGGTCCCATTTCTCGGATCATTACCTGTTTTAGGCTGGTTATTTGGTGGCGAAACCGCTGTTAAAAGCGAATCTATGGTTGTTATTGTGCTTGTACCTCATACATCTACGAGTAGTGAATCTAAATTGGAAATACCTGAGGAATATCAGACTGTTATCTCTCAGGTTGAAGGTTATGAGCCATTGCCATTGCCGAAAAATTGCTTTGGTTTCGACCAGTGGTTACTCGATAAGGAAAAATAGTTGATTGTGATGATAAGTTATCGAGAATTGAGAAAGTTGTTGTTTAGTAATTACTAATTTCAAAATAATGAGGTGGGATTTATTCCCACCTCTTTTTTAATTGTTAGTGAAAATATGAAAGAGAGGAGTTATTTTACTTAATTTCAATGTTACTATTAATCTTAGTTAGTCCTGATCTTAAAAAATTTTTTCAAATTTCTACCTTTACAATCTGATTTTTGTATGTTAATAAATATTTGATTGTTAAAAAAATATTGAGCAAACGAGTGCTTAAAAAACGAAAGGAGGCAACACCTATGATGAAATTTACCACGCTGTGTTTTTTAGTTTCAATCATACTCCTCACAGCGATTACGGTTTGTGCAACTCCTAAGATGGGTGCACTTTGTGATGGCGATGTTAACTTGTCGAAAATGACTTGTGAACTACTGGATATGCACAATGCTGTTAAAAATGGTAAATCTGCTCAGGAAGCCTTTCAGCTTCGTGCGCCTTATGCAGTCCGTGAGGGTAAATTGCAGTGTATTATTGGTGCGACAGCTATTTCAGATGATCTCTTGAAAGAATGTTCTAAGGCGAATCTTGAGATTATGGGTACTTATTCTTACCCGGGGTTGAATCAGATAGTTGTACGCTGTACTGACCCAAGGCAACTTGATGCAATTGTTGGTAGATCTGATGTGCGAGGAATTGCACCAGAGCCGATGGCAATAACCTGGACAGGATCAGTCGATAATCAAGCGGATGTTTCGATTAATGCTGATGATGCTCGTACAGCATTCGGTGTGAATGGTACTGGAATTAGAGTTGGTGTAATGAGTGATACTGTAAATCGGGTAATTGGTGGAACGATTAGTGGTGGTATCCTGACAGGTTCCAGTTCCCAAACATTAGGCGATCTTCCTGCTTCAGTTCGTGTTGTTGATGCTGGTCCACTTACGGGTAGCGATGAAGGTGCGGGAATGGCAGAATTAATATATGATCTGGCACCAAATTGTGATATCTCTTTCGCTTCTGCCTTCACCAGTTATGCTGCATTTGCTACAAACATAGCTTCTTTAGTAACTGATTCAGGTTATGAATGCGATGTAATCTGTGATGATGTAATCTATTTCATTGAACCAATGTATCAGAATGGACCTATTGCAATTGCTGCAAATAATGCTTATGCGGCAGGAGTACCTTATTTTTCTTCGGCTGGAAATAATACTGATAACGGACACGAAAAAGATTATTATGATACTAATAGCGGAACCGATGATTTAGATTTCCCCGCAAGTGGAAACGACCTGCATGACTTTGGTTTGGCTTGCGGTCAAAGTTCCAATACGCACTTACAAGTTTTAGTAGATCCTTCAAGTACATTAATAGTTTCTCTGCATTGGGATGAGCCTTATGGAGGGACTTACGGAGCGGGACCAGGATCGGAAGCTGATTATGACCTTTATCTTGTAAGTGATACAAGTCTTCCATTGACCGTAAGTAATGTATTAGAAAGTAGCACAACGGTACAAGGAATTGTCGGAGTACCTCAAGGCGAAGCCTATGAGTTTTTAGGATATGTGAATTCAGGTGGATCCACCCAGAATACATATATTGTAATAGACCACTATAGAGGTCGTGAAGATTGCCTTCTTCACCTTTATGTTTACTTAAGTGGATCTGGTTCTATTGTTGATAAACCACATTTGGCTGATCGTACTATCTTTGGTCATGCTGCAGCAGAGAATGCAATGGCAACGGGAGCGATGTTCTATGGAGAAATCGATCAGGGTGGTTCCTATACTGGAGGAGCTGAACTTGATGTCGAGTCTTTCTCATCTCTTGGTGGTGACTTGCCATTCTGGATATCGGACGATGGTAACACACGATATACGTCTGCACAAACATGCTTTAAACCTGAGGTAACTGGTCCAGATGGTGCCAATACTACTTTTTTCGGTAGTGATATTTCTTATGATGCAGATGCTTATCCTAATTTTTTCGGAACTTCCGCCGCCGCACCTCATGTGGCAGCTGTTGCTGCCTTGATGTTGGATGCTAAGGCTTCACTTTCGCCATCGCAGGTTTATAGTATATTGCGGTCGACTGCGGTTGATGCCGAAACGACTGGAGCGGATTACTGGTCAGGTGATGGTCTTGTTGATGCATACGATGCTGTTCAGTCTGCTATGAGTGGTTCTGAAATTATTGCTGAGGATACATTTGATTCCGGATCGGAAAATTGGGTATTTACATCAGTAATGGGAAGTTCCACATCAGGCACGCCAACTGGTTATATAACTATTACATATAATAATACAAGTGCATACAGTTACTGGCGAAGACCTATCGTAACTGATGGTGTCAAACTCGAACCAGATACGCTCTATCGAGCGGCTGTAACGGTAACATCATCTACAACGACTCCTGCCTCTGGTGCTTATCCAGATTTTAGGGTATATGCTGGTCTATACTCAGGTCCTGGAGCCTTATACTTTGTTAGCAGTTTCCTTAGTGATGGAAGTGCAAATTATATTTCTCCTACACCGGCTGGTGTTCAGTACTCTTATTATTTTGAACCAACCGGATTATCTTCTTCATCTCCACCTGCTGATCCTTATAGTAATATTATTTTACAGTTTGAAGGATATAATTTCCCATTTGGTGGCAGACCCGATTTGATAGGATCAGTAGTAGGACTTGATCGGATTGAAGTGGATAGATACAATGACTTTAATGTAAGTGAATCAGGCACAGCTGTACACTCTATAACAGATGCGACAGGTTTTGCCATAGGAAGTGGCACAGCTAATGGATGGAACTTCACAAATCCATCGATGACAGGTAATGCAGGAGCAGTTGGTTCTGCAGCAAGTGGTGGAGATGGTTTGGTTATTACAGCAAATCCATTAGGAACCAATTCATTTGCTTATAGTTCCTTTGATGCGAATCCGCAGCTTGCAACAAGTACTCCCACATTCAGTGGTGGAGCTTTATATAGAGCTACATTTAACCTGACAACGAGTGTAACGGTGGGAGGTACGGTTAACATTCCGATCACTCAAGTGAGACTCCAGACAGGAGATAGTCATATTTCAGTTGCTGCGAATTTGACGAGTACAGCCAGTGGGAATAAGTATATAACGCCAAGTGAAAATTCAAGTAATTATATGGATTTGTGGTTCTATTATCCGACTACAAGAACAGCAGGCTCTTATAATGAGAATGTACTCTATCCTTCTTTTGAGATACTTATTTTTTCTGGATATGGAATTCCTGATGGTTCATCGATTACTTTAAGGGATTTCTGGCTTACTCAACATACTCCGCCAACTAATCCGTAGTGTTTTTCAATAGTTTTCAGATAAAGAGGCGTTTGGTAATCATATATCAAACGCCTTTGTTATTTAATCGTGAATTTATCAGTAGCGGTGCGATTTATCGCACATAAAATCAGTGTCTCATAAATGCGACTGCTACAATCTTAATTTTTTAAACGGCTTAAATTATTTCTCTTGAAGATTGAATATTTATATATTAAGTATACGGTGCTTTTTTTAACTCTAAATCAAATATTGCTTGTAAAGGAGAAGGTATTTTGGCTGAAATAACCACTGATAAAATAAGGAATGTATGTATTGTTGGTCACGCTGGCACAGGAAAAACCACTTTGATTGAAACCTTGCTCAGTTTGGGAAAGGTCATTGGTAAACCAGGAAAGGTGGATTCGGGAAATACAATTACTGATTATGATCCCGAGGAAATTAAGAGAAAGGTTACAATAAACTCTGCAATAGCTCCGATTAATTGGGCTGGAAATAAGATTAATTTTATCGATACACCAGGGTACTTGGATTTTGCTTATGATGTAATCTCTCCAATGAGTGTTGTGGAAACGGCTTTGATTCTTATCGATGGTAATTCAGGTGTCGAAGTGGGAACGGAAAAGGTCTGGGAGTACTCGGAAAAGGAACAGGTACCTAAACTTATTTTTGTAAATAAACTCGATAAGGAAAGATCGAACTTTTTTAACGCTTTAAAATCCGCTAAAGAGGCATATAAAGATAAAAGGATCATCCCGATTCAACTTCCAATTGGCAAGGAAGCTGAATTTAAGGGCGTCGTTGACCTAATTTCTATGAAGGCACATATTTATGCGGATGGTAAGGTCAAAAAGGAAGATATTCCCGACGATTTGAAAGAATTATCTCAGCAATATCGTTCTGAGTTGATCGAATCTGCGGCAGAAGGCGATGATGAACTTACGATGAAGTTCCTTGATGACCAACCTCTTTCTGATGAAGAGATAAATAAGGGGCTGGTGGAACTTATCAAGCAGAATAAAGTCGCACTTGTTACCTGTGGTTCTGGCTTGAATGACATCGGACTGGCTGATTTGCTTGATATTATCGTTAATTTCTTTCCTTCTCCATTAATGAAGGAGAAGAAAGTCTGCAAAAATTCTAATGGTGAAGAAGTATCGAGAAAGATCGATGCATCAGAGCCTTTTATGGCAACTGTTTTTAAGACTATCACAGACCCGTTTACTGGTAGGATAAATTATTTCAGGGTTTGGTCTGGAGAACTTCATGCGGATAGTTCTGTTCAGAACTCCAATAAGGGGGAGACGGAGAGAATCGTACACCCACTTTCGGTTTTAGGGAAAAAGACAGCTAATGTTGCTAAAGTTGTGGCAGGTGACATCGGGGCAGTATCCAAATTGGAACATACTTTTACTGGCGATACTTTATGTGCTGCAGAGTCTCCTATTATTTGCTATCATCCTGAAAGACCATCTCCTGTTGTAATGAGATCGATTAAGGCGAAATCTACCGCTGATGAGGATAAGGTTGGTATGGCTATCCATAAATTATTGGAGGATGATCCGACATTGAATATGTATCGTGATAGTGCTACAAGAGAAACCGTTATCAGCGGAATGGGCGATATTCATATTGATGTTATTAAGAGCAAACTTAAAGATGTGCATCATGTTGATGTGGATTTATTTACTCCAAAAGTTCCTTATAGAGAAACCATAACTGCAGAAGCAGAATCTCAACATAAACACAAAAAGCAATCTGGTGGAAGAGGACAATACGGTGAGGTGTATTTCAGAGTAGAACCGTTGCCCAATTTTGATGGTTATGAATTTGTGAATAAAGTAGTTGGTGGAGTTGTGCCATCAAAATATATCCCAGCAGTCGAAAAAGGCGTAAAAGAGTCTATGGAAAAGGGTGTTCTTGCTGGTTATCCTGTTCAGGGAGTTCAGGTAACTATATATGATGGTTCGTACCATAGCGTTGACTCTTCTGATATGGCGTTCAAGATTGCTGGATCGATGTGTTTTAAAAAAGGATTTCTGAGCGCTACACCAATTATCCTCGAACCTATTCTGAAAGTGTTTATTGAAGTTCCTGATCAGTATATGGGTGATGTTATTGGTGACTTGAATTCCAAACGAGGCAAAATTCTGAAGATGGTTCCTGTAGGTGGAAAGCAGGAGATTCAAGCGGAAGTGCCTATGGGCGAGATGTTTAATTACTCTGCGGATTTGAGGTCTATTGCTCGTGGAAGAGGTTCTTTTAGAACAGAATTTTCCCATTATGAGAGAGTACCTCACGATTTGCAGGAGAAGATTATTCAGGAGTCTAAGAAGGAAACTACTGAAGAAGAATAATTGAATCATTTAAATCCTTTTACTCATAAACAAAAAAACAGGTAATTGTCGTATGTTAACAGATAATATTCTCGACTTGATTGGTAATACTCCAATACTACAACTAAGGAATGAGAAAATATATGTAAAAGCCGAGTTTCTCAATCCTGGTGGTAGTATCAAGGATCGTGTTGCCTTATCGATGATCGAAGGTGCCAAGAGAGATGGTCGATTAAAACCAAATTCGATTATAATGGAACCGACTTCTGGCAATACAGGAATTGGAATAGCTTTGGTTGGTCGATTGAAAGGTTATCGTGTGCGAATCGTTATGCCAGAAGGAATGAGTGTTGAACGCAAGAAGTTGATTAAAGCACTCGGTGCAGAACTTGTGTTGACACCTGATAAGGATGGAATTCCGGGTGCTGTTAAGAAAGTGGAGCAATTGGCGAAAGAAGACCTACGC
>CAZYWQ010000055.1:0-2619 GCA_964651675.1 uncultured Candidatus Sumerlaeota bacterium
TTGTATATTCATGACAGAACACACCTATTGTTGAAATGAGAGGAATACCGTAATAATCTTGTTGTTCATTGACGATATTAAATCGATTGACACTAACTCCATCTTCAGTTTGTCGCTCGTGTTCATTTAACGCCCATGCATGGGGCCAAAAAGTGCTACTACTCCCATCTGCATATCCTTCAAACACTACAGTAATACCATCAACATAACCATCCCCATCAGTATCAAATTCCGAAAAATCAATGAAATCATCTATTGCACCAACAAGATCATGCACCAATCCTTGAGAATTGGTAGGGAATATACCCATACCAGAAGCACCCGCACAGTAATAATCATAACTTTCGGGTGTCCCAATCCAATCTGTTACTACGCCACCTGCAACGGAATAAGTACCATAAGAGTTCTCGATAAAATAATCGTTCATACTACCATCTGGTTGTGTTCCTTCTGTAAACAAGATTGTTTCAAATTCTATCTGACCATAAATATGCTCAGTATAACTTCCTGCAGGGAAATCAGCTAATATGACTAATGGTTTTCCCACTCCTGTTATAGGAGCCTCCAAATTCGGATCTTTAGAATATTTTTCCGCATTTGGAAGTGTCACAATAGGTCTTCTTCTAATCGGTTTTATTGGATTTTGGAGTCTTGATGCCTTAATTTTTGCTATTACTTCTTTAGAAGGCTTAATATGTTTTTCCAATCCAATCGATTCTGGCTCTTTATCTCCGACTTTTACTCCTGTCGAGATAAGTGTACCATCTTTAGATTGTTTGGCATAATACCAATTCTTCCCTTCTTTAATAATCGTATAACCAGCAATAGTTTCTATATGAATATATTTCTCATCACCAAATAATCTCACCTGAAATTTAGTCCCATCCTCCTGTTGATAAACCAATGGATAAGGCGGCGCTGGAACTGAATATAGATACTGCGCAAGAAAAAATGAAAACATACAAAGTATGAATACTATAACAAAATTATAACTTATTTTTCGCATTAGAAAAATCCTCCTAAAAATACAAGATGTTATGAATGTAGATAGATATATTTTTATTAACTGCAAATTAAAAGCAATTTTTACCTTTGTATATCTCATTATAAAATGGATAGGCAAGAGAAAAAGTTTATTACAAAGAATTTTATACCAAACTAATTGTGAACATTATTTGTTTTGTAATCCTCTTAAATAAGATAAGTTAACAGTAGGGACAACAAAACAATTTCAGGGATTTGATTTATTAAAACTAAATAGTCGGGTATGATAAATCATACCCGACTACAACAAATAATTAAGATTACCGGGAGATAATCCTAATGAATTAATTATGTTCTCGAATTTCCTAAGAGATTTTCATTTGGATTCATTTTCAGCTTCTGATTTAGATTCTTGAGTACCTCTTCTAACTCTGGAACGCCAAGGAAAAAGTTCATCTCTTGATAATTGTCCGTCGGAATCTTTGTCCAATGTCTTCAAGGAATCAGGAGCCTCTTCAATCTCCTCCGAATCAATGACTTTATCCTGATTTTTATCCAATGCTGTCATAATAGGTAATACAAAAGGACGCCTTTCCCGTTGCCTACTTTGCATAGTAACTGGTAGTTCCATTTGATCCTGTTCTTTTTCGGCTTTTTGTTGTTCATCAACCTTTTCAGGAGGCTGTTCACCTTCTTTGGGTGGTTCAGCAGGTGCTTGAGACTTATCACCTCTATCAGGTCTTTGGGGACGCATTTCATCTTCGGTTATTTTGTCATCTGAGTTCTTATCCAGAGTTTTCAATGCAGTAGAAGCGTTTTTAATTTCATCAGCTCCAATGATCTGATCGCCATCTGCATCAAGAGCAGCGATAATAGGCATCATAGGACGTCGCCTGACTTTTTCCAAACCAGCACCCTTTTCCGGATTAACAGGTTCTTGTTGAGCAATAAGACCAAACATAAGAAAACTAAATACCACAAAGATAATTACTTCGAGGGAAGTTAGCTTTGATTTCTTCATAAGCATTCTCCTTCAAAAAAAATTACTTCTATGATAAATAAGACAAATATTTTTGATTTTTATTATATCCTCTTAAGAAATTTTTTCACAAACTTTAACATTGTTATTTTGTCTTTCTCAAGCCTCAACTTGAAATCTATGAAAAACTATAATGCGACATTTATGTCGTAAAAGCTTGCGAGTTAAAACTCACTTTACATAAATAGTCCATCTATTAAATATTGGAAGATTTGAAGGAAAGTAATTATAACTGCGAATATCCCATTAAGAAATTAATATACCAACCCAAGATTTTATCTCCCCATAAAATGGTAATGTATGTGGCTAAAGCAAGGAAGGGTCCAAAGGGAATATGCCCAGGTTGCGTCTCCCATTCTTCTTCATCTTGTTCCGACTTACTTTCGGATACATCAACTGCATTATCTACTTCAGTTTTCGTCTCTTCACCATTTTCAACATCAATTTCACTCTTTTTCCTGGTAAGCTTTAATATCAAAAGTACTCCTCCACCAATAATACTTCCTATGAACGAGGCAAGTACAAGTATAAGAATAATATTCTTCCATCCTACAAACAAACCGATCATCAACATCAATTTAACATCTCCTAAACCC
>CAZYWQ010000055.1:2629-11310 GCA_964651675.1 uncultured Candidatus Sumerlaeota bacterium
TTCTTTACGAAATATTAGCTTACCTACTATTCCTATACCATAAAATAAAACGAATCCGAAAGCACCACCAATTAGTGCGTTAAAAAAAGGTGTTAAATATAAGTTTTTGTCGAAATTCACATCCGAAATTATGAAATTATTTCCTAATAAAGGAGCGACTAATGCGACTACAATCCCAACTATAACGCCTAAATAAGTAATTTCATCAGGAATAATCCAATGGTCTAAATCAGTAAATGTAATTATAATGAGAAGACCTGTTACAACAATATATATCAAGGTTGCCCAGTTATATCTATAACGATAAAAAACCAGAGCAAATAAAATAGCCGTCAATAACTCAACAAAAAAATACCTGAAACTGATTGGCTGAGAACACGACCTACATTTGCCTTTCAGAATTATAAAACTGATTAGTGGAATGTTATCATACCATTTGATTTTCTTTTCGCATTTTGGACAATGAGATGGAGGAAAAACAATGGATTCCTCTTTCGGAATACGATAAATGCAAACATTAAAAAAACTACCAAAAACAAGCCCCAATATAAAAACATAACTCATATGCAACCAAAAATAATCAGTCGAAAATAAGAACATATAGACTTTCCTAAAATTGAAATGATGGAGATTTGATAGAATAAAAAACGCAGAAACTCAAGGGAATTATTAAACAAGTTAACCATTCAGATAATCATACAACTCCATCGCATTCTCAACCGCATAACCCCTAAAATCATTATTGAAATAAGCATATACTCTCAAGTCATTATCCAAACAATCCTTAATAAACTCTCCCCATTCCCCAATATCATCTTTTGTATATTTACCTGAATATCTGATACCCTTCCCATGAAAGCGGATATAAACAATGTCTGAAGTAATCACCCTTGGACACTGAATTTGCGGATGATGATAGATACAAAAACTAATCTTATTCTCCCTGAGTATTTTATAGACATCTTCGCACATCCATTCATTATTCCGAAATTCAACAGTATAATCAAATGGTTGAGGAAGTATTGATAGAAAGTTAGCAAGCAAACCTATATCAATTTTAAAATTCGGTGGAAGCTGTATTAGAATAGGACCGAGAAATTTACCTAACAATTTACATCTATTCATAAAATCCTGCACTTGCGATGTACACTCTTTCAGATACTTCCTATGAGTAATCAATCGCCACATCTTAACAGCAAAGCAAAAATCACGAGGAGCCTTATTTGCCCATCCCTTAAAAGTTGTTTCAGGCATAAGACGATAAAAAGTGGCATTTATTTCGACAGTTTTAAATCGCTCAGAATAAAATTTAAACCATTCACCCTGTTTAACTCCTTCCGGATAAAAAACACCTCTCCAGTGATTATAAGTCCAACCAGAAGTCCCTATAAATACCTTTGCCATTTCCAAAACAACCCAATCGATTTTTTTATAAATAATTAATGTTTGATTGTAATTTAAGAAGGATTTTTTTCAAGACAGACTAACTATAATTTAACGGATAGAATTTTGTCCTTTGATTTTCTTGATTAAATCTCTTAACTCCGCTGCCTTCTCATAATTTTCTTGTTTAACTGCTTCATCCATTTTCACTTTGAGTTTCGCAATATAGTTCACAGGCATTTTCTCAGTAACTTCAGCTTTCACCTGTCGTAACAAATTAAGTTCATAGGAACTTTGAATATTTTCAGGATGACCATCCTCAACATAGAATTGCTCAATCCGAACCATAGCTTTTTCTATAATCCCCTCAGCCTTATCATAATCATTATGTTTCATTGCCAGATAGGCTCTGGCTCTTGAATTCATCATAATGACATAAGGACGATACTGTTCAAGGACGGAAATATCTAATTCATTTTTGGCATATTTCTTTATGAAATCAAATAGTTTTAAATTTCTTGCAGTGTCTCTAACTACATATTCATAGTCTCCAAGAATAAAAAGACTCAAGTAACGATAATAATACTGAAGCGCTTCCTGACTCAATTCTACAAATACACCGCTTCTAATAGAAAACCCCTCATCCGAACCATACTGCTTTATATATTTTTTAAGCTTATTCAAATAATAATCAAAATATGATTCAAAACCATTTGGCTTTTTCCCATCAGGTCTTCCTGTCATTTCCATCTGAAACAGACCCAACGGAATCCTCATCTGAATTTTCTCTTTCCCATCCAAACCCATTACTTTCCTGACAGTAACCTCATTCGGATGATAATCCCACCCTTCGAGAATTTCATTCAAATCCTTACTCATAAAAAATCTTACTCTATCCCTTAATTATATTTGCTTTTATTGTTACAAAAATTTAATACAGTTGTCTATAAAAATTTTCATAATAAATCTGAGTGAATATGAAGAAAAATTACCTATTAGACCTTATCAAAAACTTACCAAACCATACAAACATATTCGATTGCATTCGACAAGGTAAATCACTGTATATAAATGGTCTGAAAAATTCTTCCTTTGCATACTTCATTTCAGCTTTAACACAGACTATACGGGAATTACCTACGAATAATAACAATCAAAACATTCTTGTTGTTGAAGCCAATCAGGATAAGGCGGAAGAAACCTATGAGAATATAAAATTTTTCGGAATGAACACTCTGCTTTTTCCTAAATGGGAAATTCTTCCTTATGAAGAAAATGAACCATTGAAGGAAATATCTCTAAGACGCCTCGAAACTCTCTTCCATCTGATTAACTCACAAAATCAATCTAATATCATTGTTGCTCCAGTCGACACTTTACTTCAAAGAGTTATTCCACCTTCCGTATTCCCCGAAAATATTCTGAAATTCAAACATCACAACAAAATTGACATAAACGAATTATCCAGCACACTCATAGAAATCGGATATGAGAGATCAAATATGGTCGAAATCAGAGGAGAATTTAGTATCAGAGGAGGAATAATCGACATCTTTACTCTGAACTATGATAATCCTCTTCGCATTGATTTATTTGGTAATGAAATCGAATCCATAAGATTCTTCAATCCATATACACAAAGGTCAATTCGTGAAGTTGATAACACTAACGAAATAATAATTCTTCCTGCCAACGAAACATCAATCTTATACAGACTAATAGAAAAGAATATCTCTCTCCCCTCTTTCATCACTTATTTCCCTCCCAACACAATTATTATACAAAACGAACCTTCTGAATTTAAGGACATTTTAACTAATTACACCATTCTGATCGAGAAACTATACAAAGAGGCAATTGAAGAAAATAGAGTTGTATACAAACCCGAAACCCTTTACTACAAAGACGAAGAAGTAATTGCTGAATTGAACAATCATCAACAAATCAATTGTTCACATCTCGATATTCAGCAAGATGATAGCTGCTACTATTCCTACAACATCTCATCTTTCTCCCATATCGAACCATCCCTCAATAAATACATAGAAACATTTAAGGAAACGCAAAAGAACGGTTACATAATCGAAATCGTATGTGATAATAAAGGACAGGCAATCAGGCTCGAAGAACTTCTGAAGGAGTTCGATATAGGCTCACTTAACATCGTTACCAATGACACTGACTCCATCAATAACAGAATAAACAATTATGTCATAAAACCGAGAATCAAGGAAATTATCATATCCGAAGGTGAGCTTCACGATGGATTTTTATTTCCTGACATCAAACTAATGCTGCTAACAGACCGTGAAATATTTGGTCGTTATCGCAGAAAGTTACATAAAATCAAATATAAAAGCGGGAGAGTTTTACGAGGAATAGATGAAATAAAAAAAGGCGACTTTGTTGTGCATACGGAATATGGAATTGGGAAATATGAAGGAATCACAAGAACAACAATAGATAATAATCTTGTCGACCTTATATCCATTCAATATCACGGTGGAGATAGACTATATGTCCCTATTGATAAGATTAAATATGTACAGAAATATATTGCTGTTGAAGGTATTGAACCTGTTTTGGACAAACTCGGAGGCAAAAGATGGGCAAAGGTTAAGGCAAAACATAAGGCTGAAATTGAAAAATTAGCTCAGGAACTTCTCCAGTTATACGCAGAAAGAGAGATGGTCGAAGGGTTCCGATTCGGTGATGATACTTTATGGCAAAGAGAATTTGAAGCATCATTTCTATATGAAGAAACTCCTGACCAATTACAGGCAATCGAAGAAGTGAAAAGAGATATGATATCCCATAAACCTATGGATAGGTTGATTTGTGGTGATGTGGGATATGGAAAAACCGAAGTCGCTATCAGAGCCGCTTTTAAAGCAGTCCAGAACAACAAACAGGTGGCAGTTCTTGTACCCACAACGATTCTTGCCTATCAACATTTCGTCACTTTCTCAGAAAGATTCGCCGATTTCCCAATAGCTGTTGAAATGCTAAGTCGATTCAAAAAACCAAAGGAACAAAGAGACATTATAAAAAAACTCAAGGATGGAAAAATCGATGTAGTAATCGGCACTCATCGCCTTTTATCATCCGACATACAATTCAAAGAACTCGGTCTAATCGTTATCGATGAAGAACAAAGATTTGGAGTCAAACAAAAAGAAAAACTCAAACATCTAAAAAAATCTGTCGATGTCATCACCTTATCTGCGACTCCGATTCCTCGAACACTCTATATGGCTCTCTCGGGATTACGAGACACAAGCATTATCAACACTCCTCCCGAAAACAGACTTCCAATCAAGACGATGATAATACATTTTGACCGAGAACTCATAACAGAAGCCATTTTAAGAGAACTTAACCGAGGAGGACAGGTCTATTTTGTTCACAATAGAGTTTACAACATTGACAAAATTGCTGAGCAATTGCGAACAATTGTTCCAAAGGCAAGAATTGCCATTGCACACGGACAACTGGATGAAAAGGAACTGGAACAAGTGATGATTAATTTCATCAATCAGCAATATGACATCCTGTTATCCACAACAATCATCGAAAACGGTGTCGATATTCCAAATGTGAACACAATCATAATCAACAGAGCTGATATGTTCGGATTAGCACAACTTTATCAATTACGAGGAAGAGTTGGTCGAGACATTCATCGCGCTTATGCTTATTTAATCGCACCTAAAGGAACTGCCATCACCGAAACAGCAAAAGAAAGACTTGCTGCCATAAGAGAATTCACCGAATTAGGTTCCGGATTTGGTGTGGCGATGAAAGATATGGAGATTCGAGGAACAGGAAATATTTTAGGAAAGGAACAACACGGTTCCATTGTCTCAATCGGATTCGAACTTTACTGTCAAATGCTCGAAGAAACAGTGAAAAAACTTAAAGGTGAATTCATAAAAGAAAGTCCTGATGTTGAAATCAAGTGGGATAGCACAGGATACATTCCGGAAGATTATATTCCCGTTGAGTCTCAAAGATTCAAGGTCTACAAGAAACTTTCAAAAGCCAAAACAGAAGATGAAATCTATGAAATAAAAAGCGAATTAACCGATGTATACGGTGATTACCCCAAAGAAATAGAAATCTTGATTTATTTAGCACAACTAAGAGTATTTTGCGAAATGTCAGGAATAAGAATATTGCAATTATTAAAGACTGGACTAAAAATCATCTTCGATGCAATCATAATCCACATTAATGAATATACAAAATTACCTGATATATTTGATAACATAACTGAAGTTGATAGAACAGTTTTAACTGGAGACAACGGAATAAAGCTATCGATCGACTGGGACAAACATTTAAGTGACAAAGAATCCTCGGACAATCAAAAAATCATAATAACGCTTTCAATCCTGAAGAAAATGAGAGAGAATTTATCAGAACACATCAGCAAACCCACCTAATTGATCCCACACATTCTTGCTATCGAAAAATAATCCTATGAGAATGAATTGGAAAAAATATTCCAGACAATCCAAATAAAACAAAAAATATAACAGCAAGATATACAAGAAACAAAATCGTTTTAATGTAATAATTCCTTGTCAACCTATCCATTTTTCCCTACCCATCAATATTCTTGATTAAAAACACCTTCATAAGATTAGACGATATTAAACTGGAGAGTGTATTGGAGTCATACCTTTACAAATCCCGTATTCCATCTTACTAATAAAAAATCAATCCTTGACAGTACATTTAAGAATACCAAAGCTTTCAATTAACATTTTAGTATATAGTGAATAGAAGGACAAAATGCAAGAATCAGACACCACAAAACCGATTTACGAATATGTATTAGCAGAACTGCTAACACCAGAGCTTTCGAATCCAGATATCGAAAAAGAAATAGAAAAATTTGGACAAAGATTCCACAACTATTACAATGCCGGATTCGCAATATCTTTGCCAGACAATCCGATGGGAAATTTACGATTCACCGCAACCGAAGTAATGGAATTCTTAGAGCTTCCGGCAGAAAGAGTTATTATTCACCTGAATACTTTTCATCGCAAACAAGATTTAGACCAGATGATAGAAAGTTCAATCAATCTTGGAGTTCAAAATCTGATGTTAATCAGTGGAGATGGAAACCCCAAACTGCACAGATTGGAAGAAAACGAATTAGGTTGTGAACCTACGCCAATCGGAGCAGCCACTTCCATCGAACTCCTCAAATATATCCACAGGGAATATCCAGGGAAATTCCATTGTGGTGTGGCATTCAATCCTTACGAAGAACACGACTTTGAATTTGGTAAAATGGATAAAAAGGTCGATGCTGGAGCTGAATTTGTTGGTACTCAACTTTATCTGCCACAAGGATTAGTTGAAGGATTCGAACATTATTCTCCATTAGAAAATCTGGGGAAATATAAGAAGCCTGTTGTATTTGGAATCTTTACTCCTTCGATTGAAGCTGGTGATAGGTCAGAAAAAGCACTTCGTCGAGTAGACCTGTTTTTAGAAGTAATTAAGCCTTACTATAGTGAAGAGGTTATTGAATCATTGAAAAACAAATTAATTGAAGACGGTTATGACACCTTTAAGATTTTGAAAACAGTCAAAGAAAAATATGCCAATCTTTATCCACATCTCACTGAGTACTTTACTGCACCAGTACTAAAAAAGATAAAAGAATGGTTAAAGATATAAAAATGGTTTTTCTTAATAGACCACAATCTGCTTCCCTCGATAATTCCCTGATGTAAAAAATACAAAATGCAAGCACAGAGCATCATTTTTCGCTTGCATAGTCACAATCATTATTAATATAACATTCAATAAAAACAGAGGAACTTCTTATGATTTATACTTCTTCTATATTAGTTTTAGAATCCCTTAATCCGACTAAAGAAGGAGTTTCAGAAGGAAGATTTCTCCGAAGTTTATTCGAAATTTTATCACTAAAAGGTCCAGAGCCATTTAAGTTTGAATATATCCGAGTAACTTGCAAAACACAATTAAAAAAACTCTTACACGACTGGAAAGGAAAATATATTACCTTTGCCTGTCATGCCACAAGGGGAGGGCTTCAAATAGCAGGTAGCGGAAGGCATAAAGAAAATTTAGCCCCTAAAGAAATATCAAGATTAGAAAGTTGTTTAAAGAAAAAAGTAGTAGTTTGCACAGGCTGTCAAGGTGGTTCGATACCAATGGCACAGGCATTCAGAACGGCTGGTGTCACATACTATTTAGGTGCTAAACGCGATACTGACTGGATAAGCTCCGTTGCATTTGCACAATTGTTATACAGTCATCACTTTGCTCGTGGTCGTAGCATCCCTGCATCATTCAAGCGAATTCCTTATTTCCCAGGTGACTATGCCCTTTATGACAATTGGCACGATAAAGTATTTGAGTTTAATATAGGGCATCGACGACATAAAGTTCGTAAATGGACTGATTAAAATTAATTAAGATGCATAAAAACAAAAACTATAAACCGAAAACTGAATTTTTATTTATCTTAATTATTATAGCTCTCACTTTCATCTCATATTATTTTTCTCTTTTTAATGACTTCACTTATGATGATAACTTAATCATTAAAAAAAATTATAGTTTCCAAAACCTTCATCAAATTAATTCAATCTTTAGCAATTCCTACTTCGAATATTCCCAAGAATTGAGTTACAGACCTGTCGTAACACTCTGTTATCTTATTGATTATCTAACCTGGGGCTTGAAACCATTCGGCTATCACTTAAAAAACCTACTTCTACATATCATTACAACCTTACTGCTTTATGTACTGATTAAGATGATACTACAAAATATTACAGATGCTGATAAAAAATTCCATCACAACCAGATTATTGCTTTTTTCTCCTCCCTTTTATTTGGTGTTCTGACTGTTCATTCAGAGACAGTCTGTTCCATAGCCTATAGAGAAGACATCTTGATGACTCTTTTTTACTCATTATCATTTATTATGATTTTATTATATTTCAGGCAGACACCTCAACCATCTGTTAATCCCAACCAAGTAATTCCCAGTGATAAAATATGGAGAAAATATTATCTGATTATCTTATCAGCCATTATATATTTCTTTGCTTTATTAAGTAAAGAAATGGCATTAACATTTTTACTATTCGCATCTTTATATCACATCATCATCCACAAGATCAAAATCAAGAACTACATAAAAATATATCTTCCACACTTTTTGATTACCATAATTTATCTAATAATCAGATTCATTTTAATCGCGAATCCCCACGAATCCAATCTGGTAGATAAAACCACGCAAA
>CAZYWQ010000056.1:0-11183 GCA_964651675.1 uncultured Candidatus Sumerlaeota bacterium
ATATATATGATACGAGTCTGCGATATGGCAATATCTTCCCAGCTCGATTTTTTTATTTGTTTTTTTCGATAATTCCTCTGCAATTTTTTTCTGTAAGGCAATGAGTGCAAACATATTCATAAAAGCAGCATCGTAAGCATCATTCGAGCGAAATCGGACATTCATATTGAGAAACCAATTGTTTTTTTGATTCGGTAATATGCGAAACCATAGGGATTGCATACAGGCTGGATCGGAAATGTCTATGTCTTCCCAAACTTTCCAGGTAATAGCCTGCGCTCTTCTTGTAAATGGTTTCTCAGACAATTTTTTTATAACATATTCGATCTGATTGGTAGAGTTTTCATTACCTGATTTTTCGAAAAATTTATAATTGAATAGTCTTTCGTGATAAGTATATTCCCAGCGTTTGTCATCTGGATTGTCTCTATCTCGAATCCAGGTGTCTTTTATTCCATCGAGTACTTCCTGACGATATTCCTCAAGTGCATCAAGTCCTCCGGGGAAACATCTATGAATGTGTGGTTCACTGAGTGGATCTTCGACTATGATAATCATCGTCGAATCAACACTAAGTGGATCGCCTTCTTTGTCATATTCCGTTTTGAATCGTGTGCCATTCGTATATAATTCGGTCATCGATTTTTCCCAGGCTTCGGCAAGGGATTTGCCCTTTGCATAAAGAACTGGTATGTTTCCCATCATAATTTTTCGCCTCACAATTAAATTTTGTTTTGGAACTTAAGTATAAGCATATCGTTTGTCTATTAAATTTTTCGTTGAATGATATTTTTTTGAAAATATAAGTCCAGAATGAATTAATTTCTTGGAACATATATCTGGAGATATTCATTCAGACATTGCATAGGTGTATCAAGTAGAGGTTGATAATATTGTTCAATGAAGTCTTTGAGAAATTGGACTTGTGGTGGATTTGAGTTTGGCAATAGCTCTAAGACTAATTTATCAGGAACGAGAATGTATCCGATTCCACCTCGATTTAGATTAAGAATAATTAATGGAAGTTCCTTATTGTAAATAGCTCTTAAGATTTTTCTTAGAAGTTGTAAACCATCCGCTTCTTTTTCGCTCAGAATCTCGTTTTTTATCTTAACAGTGTAGATATAATGCTCTGTAAACTCCTCAATCTGTAATCTGTCGGTTAGAAACACATAATAAGGAGGTGCAAGGATTGTATCTCCCGGATTACTGTATTTATCAATGTAGTTCTCTTTTATATAAAGCACTTTAGATTCGGGATTCTCTAAATAATCTTTATAAAAAAGCAAATTTCTGATAAAAAATAATCCTATGAATGAACTGATGATTAGAAGTAAAATAAATACACAGATTAATAAAAATCGTTTGGTGGAATAACTAGAACCGTTTTCTAAGGGTTTTTCTATTATGTATTTCTTAAACACCTGACATAAGAAGAGTGCTGAAAATATTGCAACATAAGGCTCACCAATCGTGAAAATATAATCAACAGTGCCACCTTTCGTTACAAAGACTATGGATAAAATGGAAAATAAGGCATACCAGCCGATGTACTCTGAAAAAGGGTGTCGGGAACTTTTTACGAAACTTAAGATTCCTAACAGGGCAAAAATGATGAAGGCTCCTTCCCAGGTGTAAACATCTTTGCCTTCGTTAATAATTCTCGCAATTCCATCGATGATGAAACTCTTAGAATAGGTTTGGAGTTGATTGAAGAAAATCGCATTAATGTAACTACCTTCCGAATATAAATGCATAATCAGTAAGAATAACAATCCTAAAACAACTAATGGTATTAAATAAAATAAACATAGCCTTCTCTTTTTGATAATTAAAAATAGGGCGTTGAAACCGACATACGGAACAGCAGTCATATTTGTGAAACAAGCCAGAACTGAAAATAAAGCTGATACAATCAAACTACTTTTTGTTCCCTGAATTAAAAGGTAAAAAGCAATAAGTAATAGTATGATTTCAAGGGATTCGGATTGGTAACCTATGCTCCACCAAAATCCTTCGGGTAAGATTAAATATATTAGCGAAGAGATAAATGCAATTATATCGTTCCTTAATATTCTTACGGTCACGAGGAATATGAATATTGCTGTAAGAGAATGAAGAAGTATCGAAAAGAATCGCACGGTATAAAGAGGGTTTCCGATAACTCTGCCAATTTTTATGAGTAAGGCTCCCAGGAAGAGATGACAGGGTGGTTGAGGAGGGACAATGTCACGATAGAGTCTTAATCCATCGGCAATTCTTGAAGAAATATAAAGATAATTCCCATCGCCGAAATCAATATAAGATCGGTCTGTCTGAGACCACATTAAGATAATATAAGAAATAATCAGAATAAGAAGAAGTATAATAGAAATCGGCTTAATTTTAGATGATGTGTTATCTTCTTGATTCATATATAATTATAGCGAGTATATTAAAATTTCAAGATAGTGAGATGTTACAGGAAAAGGTTAAGAATGCAAGATTTTTTCGTTTCGATTATTTCAAACGACTCAATAATACAAAAAAGTAAATGGTCAAGGCGTTAAATATCCTACTTTTTGAAAATACTTACTATGTCTCTCAACAAGAAGAAGTTTAAGGCAGTCCGAATACCGATGATTGCCGCAAGCTGTCCGATGTCATTCCAAGTGGGTGCTAAAATGGTCTTCAGAATACTCGCACCAATTAGAAAAGCTAATCCCAAAGAAAATGAATGCCCAATCTCCAGCCTGCTTTCTTGTAGTGCATCAAAGGCTTTCTTACCTAATAAGGCGTCTTTTATATATATTATTAGCGCCTTAAGTATTCCTATCAAAATAACAACCATCGCTAATATTTGGCAAATATTTACGATGATACTATTAAAAGAGTTTATAATTGCTATCATATTCCCTCCTTTTGATTGATCTTTCAGATTTTTAATTATATTTACACTTCATAATTATTACTCAACTTAGAGATAATTGTGAAAAATTTAATAATCTTTTTTATTTCTTTTCATTGTAGAATAAAATTCCAACAAAGAAGTATCTTTAGGATTATTTCTTATTGCTCTAATGATAATTTTTTCGGCTTCTTCTTGTTTGTCCATTTTTAAGTATGCTTCTGCAAGCCTGATAGGTGCTATGGTATCTTTGGGATTGATAGACATTGCAGTCTGTAGTTCGTTAATTTGTTCCTGATACCGCTTTTCGATCTTGAGTACGAGTGCATAGTTTATATGCGCTTTGGCACTGTTCGGTGAGGTCTTGACTAATTTTTTAAAGAATTTGAAGTTGTCTTGCCAATCTTTGTTTCGTATTACTATTCTCAAGGAATATAATCCGATTATACATATTAAAATTATGGCTAAGATAAAAATGAATCTCTTGGGCGATTTTTCGAATAGCTTATTAAAAATTAATCCAAACAAGATACAAAATCCGATGGAAGGTAGGTAAATGAGCCTTTCGCCCATTATCGTACCGATTAGAAAAAATATGTTGGATACCATTATGTAACTTGCAATGAAGAAAAAGATGGCGAAAAAGACCGTTGGATACTTTTTTCTTTTTATAATTATTATTATTATCAATAACAGTATACAGATTATGGAAATTATTATTCCATTAGTAAGAAGGGATCTTATGACAGGAATTTGATTATAGGAATAGTCACCAGAAAGATTTATTGGGAAAAGGATGAGATAAATGTAATGGTTTAATACATAAAAGGCTGTGAGAATTCTTGTAATAATCGAACTTTCTGCTACCAGAGGATTATCGTCGAAGGCTATATTGTGAGCGAAAATCTTGAGTAGTACAAAATATCTGATTAACATATACATAATGAAAATAAAGATATAACCCGAATAATGCAGAATTAATCTTGAGCGGAGGTTTTTGAAAAATTTTTTGAAGTTCATTTGATCGACAAAACAGAATATGATTAGTGGTAACAATAGTAACGAAGAAACGGCATTTTCTTTGGACAATAATGCAAAAAGGAAAAAGAAGATGGATAAGAGAAGATAAACTCGCCCATCTGACTTTACACAAATGTATTTGTGGTAAAGGATTAAAGATAGTGTTACAAAAAAGAAAGATAATAACTCGCTTCTGCCTACAAGACTTATTACTGCTTCTGAATGAATGGGAAGTACTGCAAAAAAGAGTGATGATAAGACAGAAAGATTACGGTTTTTAAATAACCCTAATAATAAAAAAAATAAAAGCACTGAGTTTATACTGTGGAGAACAATGTTTACCAGATGATAAGAAAATGTCTTATATCCACTTAATTGATAGTTGATAGCATAAGAAAAAACAGTTAATGGTCGATACAAAGAGGCAAATTCAGGTTCATCTACGCCCCAATAGTCGGTAGAAAATATTTTTTGTGTGTTTTTAAGCGAGGTAATTAGCGGATTACATTTGATCGCCAAATAATCATCGTAGACAAATTCGTTATTCAAGCTCCCACTATAAATAATAAATGAGATAAAAAAAATCAGTATTGGTATTAGTACTTTTGTTTTGTCCATATCACATTGTAAATTTTGTGATTAAAAAATCATTAATATTGTACTTTGTGTTACTTGATGGTTATGAGACTATCTGTTAACATAAACTGAATTATATATTTAATTAGAAACAGTTTTACAATGATAAAAGTCAAATGATTATTTCCTTAATAAAAGGATAGTAATTATATAAACCATATTATCAGTCGGAAATAAAGTGATTTTTTTGTTGAAATCTCTAATATTATACGATTTGTTAAGGAACATCAAAAAGAGAAAAAATCAAGTGTGGAGAGAATCGCAAGATGTATAAAATCATTCATAAAGAAGAATTAGCTCCTTCAGTTTGCCTGTTTAAGGTAATAGCACCCGATATTGCTAAAAAGCGTCAAGCAGGTCAATTTGTGATTATAATTGCTAATGAAAAAGGCGAGAGGATTCCTTTAACTATTGCCGATGCTAATCCGGATGAGGGCTGGATTACAATTGTCTGTCAGGCTGTTGGCAAAAGTACTTATATGCTAAATGATATGAAAGAAGGCGATTCTATTCTGAGTGTTGTTGGTCCTTTAGGTCAGCCTACTCATATCGAAAATTATGGTACCTGCGTTTGTATCGGTGGTGGTGTTGGAATAGCACCTGTTTATCCAATCGCTGAGGCTATGAAGATAAAAGGTAATCGAATTATCTCCATTCTTGGTGCCAGAAGTAAGGATTTGCTTATTATGGAAGATTATATGAGGAAGGTGAGTGAGGATGTTATCATCACAACTGATGATGGTTCTTATGGTAAGAAGGGATTGGTTACCGATGCCCTTCAGGAACTAATTGATAAAGGAGAGAGAATCGATCTTGTTCTGGCGATTGGACCTGTGATTATGATGAAGTATGTTAGTCTCCTTACGAAAAAATATAACATTAGAACTATGGTCAGTCTTAATCCAATAATGGTGGATGGTACTGGTATGTGCGGTTGTTGCAGGGTAACAATTGGAGAAGAAAGAAAGTTTGCCTGCGTTGATGGACCTGAATTTGATGGGCATTTTGTTGATTACGATGAGTTGATGATGAGACTCAGTATGTATAAAAGTAAAGAGAAAGTTGCTCTTGAGAGTTATCTTGGGCAAAAAGACCATAAATGCCAAGCTATTGAGGGACACTCGACTTAAGAAAGGAGTTTTGATTGATGGGGAAAGAGATAAAGCCCAAAGTTCCTATGCCTGAACAGTCTCCTAAAGAGAGGAGTAAAAATTTCAATGAAGTTCCTTTGGGATATTCCGAAGAGATGGCTCTGGAAGAGGCGAAAAGATGTTTGATGTGCAAAAAACCGAAGTGTATCAGCGGTTGTCCTGTTGAAGTCGATATCCCAGCGTTTATTGAATTAATTACAAAGAAAGAATATGCTGCTGCGGCAAGAAAAATCAAAGAGACTAATGCGTTACCGGCTATTTGTGGAAGAGTGTGTCCTCAAGAGACACAATGTGAAATAGCCTGTGTACTCAGTAAAAAATTCGATCCTGTTGCTATCGGTAGATTGGAGAGATTTGTTGCTGATTATGAGAGAGAAAATAATCTTGTGGAATTACCCAAAGTTCCTAAATCGACAGGGAAAAAGGTTGCGATTGTTGGCGCAGGACCTGCAGGTTTGACTTGTGCAGGTGACCTTGCCTTGATGGGTCATAAGGCGACTATCTTCGAGGCTCTCCATCATTCTGGCGGTGTTCTCGTTTATGGAATTCCAGAATTTAGATTGCCTAAAGCAATATTGAATAAGGAAATCGATTACTTAAAAAAATTAGGCGTTGAAATCAAAACAAATTACATTATCGGTAAGATAAAAACGATTGATGAACTTTTGCAGGAGTATGATGCAATCTTTATCGGAACAGGTGCTGGATTACCTGTGTTTATGGGAATACCTGGTGAAAATCTTGCGGGTATATACTCTGCTAATGAATTTTTGACGAGAGTCAATTTGATGAAGGCATACAGGTTTGGCGAATATGATACTCCTGTACTTGATATACGCCGTGCTGCAGTTATTGGAGCAGGTAATACAGCGATGGATGCGGCACGATGCGCTTTGAGACTTGGTGCTGAAGAGGTTTTGTTAGTCTACAGGCGTTCAAGAAAAGAGGCTCCTGCGAGAATCGAAGAAATTCATCATGCAGAAGAGGAAGGTGTCAAATTACATTTTCTCGCAAGTCCAATTAAATATATTGGTGATGGTAATGGTCACGTAAAGGCGATGGAATGTATAAAGATGGAGCTTGGTGAACCTGATAGTTCGGGCAGGAGAAGACCCATTCCTCTTAAAGGTTCTGAATTTACTATGGAAGTCGACACAGTCCTTGTTGCGATTGGTGCAGGTGCTAATCCATTGTTGCCAAAGGCAACTCCTGATTTGGGAGTCGATAAAAAAGGACATATAATTGTTGATGAAGAATTGAGAACAAGTAAGAAATGGGTTTATGCGGGAGGAGACATCGTTACTGGTGCAGCTACTGTGATTGAGGCAATGGGAGCAGGGAAGATAGCTGCAAGAACTATTAATAAAGATATTATGAATAAGTAATATCAGTTATT
This sequence comes from uncultured Candidatus Sumerlaeota bacterium, assembly GCA_964651675.1. Classification (GTDB taxonomy): domain Bacteria; phylum Sumerlaeota; class CAZYWQ01; order CAZYWQ01; family CAZYWQ01; genus CAZYWQ01. The sequence continues at coordinate 7,091 of CAZYWQ010000056.1, forward strand.
CTTATCCAGGCAATTGCCTATTTTACTCCTATTTTCTTCTTGCCATATAAAAAACTCGTGGATTATATTGTTTTACAAAACATATTTAGAGAGGAAAGAATATGAACTTGATAAAAGGCAGATTTTTCATATTGTTTTTAATCGTAAATGTTTTATTCATTAGCATCTTGCTTGGACAGCCTGAATCGCAGGTTTCATCCAAGGTTAATGTTATCTCCACAAAAAAACCATCCGAATTCAAAATCGGATTCATTGATGCGGAAAAAGTGACTCAAAAATCAAAGTATCTACAACAAATCTACAAGAAATATGAAGGTGAACTCACCACACAAGAGAATGCGATTAAAGAAAAACAAAGTAGATATCAAGAACTTGCAGAAAATTTGAAGAAACAAAAAAATATTTTATCTAGTGATGAGATTGATAAGAAACAACAACAACTCGTTGATTTGCAATATGAAATAGATGAAATGTTATATAAAATAAAAGCGGATTTCACGCGAAAAGATCAGGAGTTTGATCAGCTTCTTGATCCATTCTATGAGGATATGAAAACTATCATTGTTGGTATTGCTGAAAGAGATGGTTTGAGTTTGATAATTGATAAGGCGATTGTCCTGTATGGAGTTAAAGAATATGATGTAACTGATGAAGTCGTTGAGAAGCTGAACAAAATCTATGATGAAGGCAAGTCATACGGAAAACTTAGTAAAAAATCCTCTCAGAAATAATTATGCAGCAAACTCTTAAGAAATCTGTCACATTTTCTGGGATTGGATTGCATTCTGGTAAGAAATGTAACCTTACAATTAATCCTACCCCTGCAAACACAGGAATCATATTTAAACGAATCGATTTGAACGAAAGTAATGAGATTCCTGTTTGTCTTAATAATGTTAATCTGGAAAAAAGCAGTCGCAGAACGGTTCTGAAGAATGATACAGGAAGTGAAGTGAGTTCTGTAGAGCATATTCTGTCTGCGTTGAATGGACTTGGGATTAACAATGCTGTGATTGAAATAGATTCTGAAGAAGTCCCTGCGTTTAATGGAAACACAATTGAAATCTGCAATAGGATTATGTCGACAGGTATAAAACAATTTTGTGAGAAAAAAAATTATTTCAGGATTACCGCTCCCATAATCTATAATGAAAATGATATTGTTATCATAGGGTTGCCTGATCGATATTTCAGAGTGACATATATTGTGGACTTCCAGGACAAAGTTGTGGGAATACAATCGAAATCGATGGTTATTAATCCTGAAAGTTACATCAATGAAATTGCGCCTGCCAGAACATTCGGTTTTAAAAAGGAAATCGATGATTTGAGAGACAGAGGATTAATCAAAGGTGGGACTCTTGATAATGCCCTTGTGATCGGTGGTGACAAATATATCAATCCTGACAATAAAATGCCTGATGAAGTTGTCAGACACAAGATTCTCGATTTGATTGGTGATTTATATCTTTTGGGGAAACCTATTTGGGGACATATCATTGCTAATAAGGCAGGGCATTATTCTCATATTAAGTTTCTGAGTAAATTTGTATCGACTTAATAATGTTTATTCCTGTAGGGAACAGTCACGACTGTTCCCTACAATTAATTATTTATTATTCGTATAATAGCCAGTTACTATTTACTTCGGTCAATTCATCATCACCATACCTTGCACGAACGAGAAGATCCATTGGATAACCACTTTGGTCAAGGCGTAACCATTGTGATGTGCCAATATCATATACCCAGGAGCGCTCATCAATATTATTTGAAGTTATACCATTGTAGTATATATCTGAACCTTCTGTCCATCCGAGATAAATATCTCCGCTATCCACAAAAATTCCTCCGGTTGTGCCAGTGACTCTTGATATTTGAATATCGTCGATATTCCAACCTGAATAAGGGTAGGCTGATGAACCAACGCTGTATCCCCATCGAACATAAACAGTTGATTGATTATCTGCAACAGTGGAAATGTCGTATTCACAACTGGTCCAGGAGGAATCTGTTATTGCACTTGTTCCATTATTCCATACTTCTGTCCAATCTGTTCCATTGTTGGACACTTCTACAGTGGCGTAGACGTAGGGTTGATAGTCTGTATTCAACCAGCGTTGGAATTTAATTTTTAAATCATCATAACCACTACAATTCACAGGACCAAGAGTAAGGTAATTTAGTCCTCCAGCGGTCAAAGAATAATCACCATTTAGATTGACACCATACACATTATTGCCAGTGGCTCCTGATGTTGGATCGGGAAAACCGAAAACCAATCCACCCTGTCCAGTTGGTTGCCCGAAAGCCCATTCACCTTCGGTACTCCAGCCAGGATTCGTATCCAAATTCTGCTCATAAACAACTTCAGTAACATCTTGAGTTAAGGCAAATTCTTCCCATGAATTAGATCCAGCAACTGTAATAGTTTTAGGAGTCATTAATTCAGTACCTGGACAACCATCCGTGCCATCATCATCCCAGGCATTTAGCTGAATCTGGTATCCGGCACTGTATACATAGGGCCAAAGGCGAACAGATGTAATTGTGATGGGATAATTTGGTGGTGTAAAACGAACGGCAAATTTACCACCAGGTGCTCCATACGAGAAGATAGAAGTAATCACTCCATCATCGTATAGAATCTGGTCGGGTGCATTTATCATAGTAAATGATTGGTCCTGAGAAAAACCACCGTCACCACTAAAACTTAATTGAAAGTCCATAATCTCATCTTCTGGACAGGTTGGGTCAATCGATATGTTTATCGGGTCTAAGCTGTTATCTATATCTTCACCGAAAGTCAGATTTCCGTAATTTGAAGTGTCGTCATTTATAGTGACATAAGAATTGGATGAAGAGAGTGTTGCAATGACATTATTTACTACAAGGTAAGCATGAACAGTAGCGAGTATATTGCCTGTTTCACCAGCATCAAGTTTGCTATTATTATATATTTCTGTAGTAGCCTCTCCTTCAATATCAGTTACTACCATACCACCAATGCCATGGTTTGAAAAGGCTTCGGTGATTGCAGACATATTAGGAGTTCCATCGCTAAGGTTTCCATTATCATCGTCGGTGATGACAACATCTTCATAGTAATCCAAGAAAGTTTCAGCCAGGTTATATTTTGCGAAGTGAATAATATTGCTGGCAGTGGATGAACCAATCAGTACACGAAGATCCCACATTGCACCACCTATAATGCGACCATCATCGTGAACTTCTCCTGCCCAATCATCTGGAATGCGTAGTGTATTATTAAGATTACGCATATAAGGTTGCCCGATAACAAGGTCACCTTCTCCAATCATAGATTCATCGGTGATATTGCAGGCGAAGTAGTCACTCCATGCTTCGTCCATTGCACCTGATTCTCCTGTATAAGGTAACATTGTATCTGGATAAATCTGGTGAGTTATCCCGTGATTGAATTCGTGATATATGACATCGCAGAAAAGAGCTAAATTCCGATAGTTAACACCATCGCCTTCACCAAAATTAACGCCTTCACCGTCCCAGAAGGCATTAGCGTAGTTTGTACCTATTCTAACTAAAGCCGGTACTCTATAATCCATATCTGTAAAGGCAGGTTCAATACTTTTGATACTGTCTCTTACAACATTGAGATGATAAAAAACATTTACTTCGTCATAGTCTAATAAATCTTTGTCTATTCCAGCACCTGATGATACTTCGCATATTTCGATATCATCGATATTCCATCCGCAGTAAACGTAAGAATCATCAGTTGGACCTATTCCCCAACGGATATAAACAGTCAATTGTCCGTCTGCGACTGATGATATATCATAGTAAACTTCTGTCCAATCACTATCAGTAACTTCCGCTGCGTTTTCCCAGATAGGAGTCCAGTCCGAGCCATTGTTGGAAACATCAATATAGGCATGGTCATAAGTTGGACTTTCTACTCCGAGCCAGCGTTGAAATCGCAGGTAAACACCACTAAGTGTAGAACAATCGATTGCTGTTGTAGTTAAGTATTCTGTTGAGGACATATCATTGGAATAATCTCCACTGAGATTGTAACCATAGACATTTAATCCTGTTGCACCAGATGTTGGAT
>CAZYWQ010000057.1:0-11173 GCA_964651675.1 uncultured Candidatus Sumerlaeota bacterium
GGATAACACTGGCAACCACATCCGACTCTATGTGGAAATGGGCAATTAAAAAACCAACACAATCGTCATCATCTTTATATTCACAATTCTGGATAAACTCCATAAAATATTTGGCGAAGCAAGATGAACTTGATGAAAACGCTCCTTTACTCACTGTGGCAACAAATAAATATTACTACGAACCGACGGAAACCATAAAAGTTGAGGCAAAAGTGAATAAAAAAAGATTACCGGAAGAATCAAAAATAAATTTAACTGCAAAAGCCACAATCAACAATCAAACAATCAAAACAATCCAGCTTGATGAAGATTCAAACATTAATTATTCATACTCTACAACTTTCACACCTGAAATCGATGGCAGATATAAAATCGAAGTCTCTGTCGAAGCTGAAGGGAAATCACTTGCAGATGAATCGACAGAATTCACCGTCGGAAAACCATTTCAGGAACTTGACAAATTAAGTGTAGATGAGGATTTACTCAGAGATATTGCCATCCAGACCAATGGACAATTTTACAACATAGTCAATGCCAACGAAGTAACAAAAGATATTTCACAACTTCTCAAAACAGAAAAAATTCGAGTCGAAAAAGGCATTGCAGACACTCCGATATTTTTCATTGCCTTTTTGATTTTTGCTACAATAGATTGGTTAATAAGAAGACGCAAGGAATTGATATGAATCGTTCGGATCATATAGAAATAAATGAATATAAATACCTGTTGGAAAAAATTAATAGGATAAGACTCCGATTCAAATTTTTGCTTCTTCTCGAAGGATTATTGATACTAATCTCATTTTTTCTGTTCTACATTCTACTCGCTTTCATTACCGACAACATCTTTCACTTACCCAGTTTGGCTCGCTTCATCATTTTCTTAACTCTGCTTGGATTGATAATCGCATTGATTATTATTCTCATCAATCCTCTACTAAAAAAGTTCAGTTATGAATACATTGCCATAAAGATTGAAAAGAAACATCCGGAAATAAAAAATAAATTAATCAATGCCCTACAATTAGCAGAACCATCTCACACATCTCTCCCGAAACCTTTACTGAAGCACCTTTTAAAGGAAGCTTACAATGTTACTCCAGATATAAAAATCAGCAACAGTTATGACTTTAGTAAATTAAAAAAAACATCAATACTATTTTTCATCACAGTTGCAGTCTTACTAACATACATCTTATTATTCTCGACTCATTTTAAAAACGCACTCATCAGAACCACTTATCCATTCACATACACGACACCAATTAGTCTGACAACGCTAACAGTATCTCCTGGTGACACTTTAATTTCACGCAATTCTCAGCTCAAGATAATCGCAGAGATAAAAGGAAAGATACCAAAATCAGCGAATATCTTTTTCAAATCACAAAAGAAAACTCAAAAAGCCGAAATGGATTTTTCTGGGAGAACTTTCAATTACTCGATCAGTAACATCTCTCAAGATATGAAGTATAAAGTAGAAGCGGGTGATTCAGAATCGAGATGGTTTCAAATCAAAGTCGTCGATAAACCCGAAATAAAAAATTTCTCCATACATTATTTTTATCCTGATTACACAGGTAAAGAAAATGAAGTAATTAATTCTCCAACAGGAGATATAAAGGCACTGAGCGGAACAGATGTGGAAATTTCAGCAGTTCCCAATAAGACAGTCAGAGAAGCCTTTGCATTCTTAAATAAAAATCAAGAATTGCCATTAACTCTTTCCGAAGAGAAAATAACCATAAACAAATTCACAATTGCCAAGAACGAAAAATATACCATCAAAATCAAAGATGAACACGGTTTTGAAAATTTTCCTTATCCAGAATATTCAATCATATCTGAATCCGATTCTCCGCCAACAATTTACTTCACAACACCCAAAAACGATATCGAAGTTTCGCCAGATACTGCACTCCCAATCTCATTCACAGCATCTGACGATTTCGGATTACAAGAAATAAAATTCATCTACCACAAAAAGGGAGATAACAAAGAAGTTCTACTTGATGCATTCAAATATAACAATACCAAAAAAGCAATCGAATCAACGAAACTTGATTTAAACCAATTCAAAGAAAACACATCCATACTCATATTTCTCTCGGCAAAAGACAATGATCCTGTCACTGGTGGGAATACCACACAAACCCGACCTATTGAAATAAAAATACTTTCGAAAGATAGGGCAATGAGCGAATTGAAAGAAAATATCAAATCGATTATCGATAAATTAAAAACAATAATAGCAACCGAAGAAAAAGCCAAATCCACAACAGAAAAAATCCTACCGACAATACTTTCAACTCAATTTAATCTCGATGCTTTTCAAAAAGAAATCAACAAAGTCTCCGACTTACAAAAAGAGATATCCCAAAAAACCGATGATGTTATCTCGATCACACCATCAAAATACCAAAGCACAAATGTACTGAGAAATACCCTTATTTCCTTATCCAACAAGGAATTGCGAGATATACTGAAGAATACTGAATTAGCGATTCTTACAGAATTCAAAAGTGCAAGACACAACGCCCTGAAAAAAATCCAGAATGATCAGGAGCAGGTAATCTCGACTCTTACAGAGCTAATTTCTCAGCTATCCCAAATCGCTTCCGCAATCGAAAAAGGCGATGAACTCCCAAAACTATCCGAAGAAGAAATGACCAAAACATTATCCGAAAAAGACAAAGAGCTTGTCGAACTGATGAAAGATTTGAAAAAATTCGTTGATGACCAGAGCAACATTCTCGATGAAACAAAAGGATTACTAAAAGAAGATTTAAAAACACCTTCCGAAGAGATCGCTCAAAAGATTCAAGAGCTTGCCGAGATCGAAGACCAATGGGCTAACATACTCAAAAATGCATTCAGCGATTTAAGTAAGCTTCCGGAGACAGAGGCTTACGATACAGCATTAAGAGATGAGCTGGTCGAAATATACAGCGAAATCGAAAAAGCAGCTAAGGAACTATACGAAAAAAACATCACATTGGCGGTCACAAAAGAACAAGTCACTTTGGAACTTGCAAAAGAACTAATCTCCAACACTGAAAGATGGTTGCCCGATATTCCCGATAACCTAAAATGGATACTTGAGGAACCATTAGATCATCCAGAAGTCCCATTAGCAACATTACCAGACGAATTAACAGACATTATAGGTAACCTAATAATGGAAGAAGAAGACATGGTAGAAGAGATTGAGGATGTCTCATCGAGTTATGCAGACTCACTTGATAAAGGAGTTGGATGGGACACAATGGACGGACCAATCAGCAATTTCAGTGCAAAAGGTGTCACAGGCAACACATTACCAAACAATATAGAAGTAAGTGGAAGAAGTGGAGAAGGGCGAACGGGTCGTTCACACGGAGAATTTGTCGAAAAAACCGCTACCGGAAAAGGTGGTCGGAAAACGCCTACAAGATTAATAGAAGAACCTTATGAATCAGGCATTATTGAAGATACCAGTACCGAACCTGCTGGTGGTGCAACTGGTGGTGGCAAACAAAGTGGATTCGGTGGAGAAGGACTCACAGGTCGTATACCACCGCCCTTACAGGAAGAGACTATCAGGCTTGCCAACAAACAGGCAGATATCCGAAATCGTGCCCAGAGAATTAATACAACTCTAAAAATGTTTGAAATAGAATCCGAAGACTTCACTTCGGGTATCAATGTTATGAGACAATTAGAAGACAACCTAAAAATGTATCGTTATGACAATCTGTCCGATTTGAACAAGGCTGTAATAAAGAATCTAAAAGCAGGACAAATGAAAATCGCTGAAAAAGTAAATATCAACATAGACAAATTCCCCAATCTTCGGAAAGATATAAAATTTGAACTTATTGAAGGCTCCAATGAGGTCACTCCTGAAGGATACGAAGAACTCGTAAAAAATTATTTTAGACAATTAGCTATTCAGAAGTATTAAAGCTCATAGTCAAATTATGCTGGGTAAGGATTACTAAGATTTCGTTGTAAGGTAAACTTACTCTGCTGCCTTTGGGGATTGCAATTCTTCATTCGCAACCGGATTAGCACGCAATCTCTCTTTCCTTATAGCATCATAAATAATCAACGCAATAGCAACGCTAATGCAGGAATCAGCCACATTAAAAGTGGGCCAGGAATGCTGACCAATATGAAAATCAAGAAAGTCTGTCACATAACCACTGATAATTCTATCATAAAGATTCCCCAATGCACCACCTAAAATCATTCCATAAGCAGCTCTTAAAAGTTTGTCTTTTTTAGGTGTGGTGATAAAAAGATAGAGAATAAGAAAAACGGCTACAAATGTAATAACGGTAAGATATTGAGAATGATCCTGAAACATCCCGAAAGCAGCGCCCTTATTTCGACTATGAACAATATTAAACAAATGAGGAATGACTACAACACCACTACCGAGATTTAAAGAAGCTCGAATTATATATTTCGTAACCTGATCAATAATAAAAACAAGTACGGTTATCCAATACATATCACCAATTCGTCATTAATATTGCCCAACGGCTTCCAACTTTGCCCTACATTTAATACAATACTTTGCCTCAGGCTTTACCCTTAGTCTTTCAATCCCAATAAATTCACCACATTCTTCGCAAATACCGAAATCTCCATTCTTAACCTTCAATAGAGCAACATCAATCCATTTAATTTTTTCTTCCAGAATACTCCGTAACCTTAGAACCTTTTCAATTTCCTCATTATCAGAGGCAACATCAGCAAGATGGATCGAATATCCACTCAAATCACCACTTGCTTCTTTCTGCGATTTATCAAGAGACATCTCTTCAAGATGAGTTAGTTCAGAAAGGATTTTCTCCCTTTCGGCAAGTAGTAATGCCGCTATTTTCTCACTTTTTCTCTTTTTATTATTATTTTTTGTATGACTCTTTGCGACTTTCTTAGTAACTTTTTTTGCCTTACTAACTACTCGCTTCGGAGCTCTCTTAACCACTTTCTTCTTTGTCGAGGTTTTTTTTGCTTTCGCAACCGTCTTTTTTACTTTCGCAACTTTCTTTTTTGTTTTTTTTGCAACTTTTTTCTTTGCCATTTTCTTTCTCGTCTTTTTTGAACTTTTAGAAGGAGCCTTAAGAGCTTTCTTCTTGGTCGGTTTCTTTTTACCCTTTTTTGCCACCTTTTTCACAGGTTTGGCTGTTTTCTTTTTGGGTTTCCTCGCACCCTTTTTAACCGACCTTTTTGCCATCTTTTTCCCTTTCTTAATTGTGCTATCAGTTATCTGATAATAGACTATCGATCTTTGTTTTGATTATATCTATCGACACTCCTTTTAACAAAATAAGTTTGTTTTTTGACCTTAATCCCTTCTCAATTATTATATCTGTTTTGGCAATATCAAATAACTTCGATAAAAACTTTACACAGCTTTTATTAGCTTCATTCTTTACAGGCTTCGCTTTTAGCCTTATTTTTAACTTACCTTCGACTACTCCAGCAACTTCATCCTTACTTGACGAAGGCTGAACTTTGATTTCTAACCGTACTCCATCCTCGAAGGGATATAATTTCCACATCTCAATTTTATGTTACATATATAGTGCATCAACCGAATTACACTAAATTTCTTTTTAAAGAACATCTGAAACAACATTAAAAGATTTTGTTTGTCAAGATAAATTAAAGAAATTTGTTCGCCATACAACACACCCCAAATTAATATAAAAATTAAACAAAAATCTTATGATGTATTCCTCCTTTAATTCAAGTTCTTTCTTTGTTTCTCTCACAGCTAAGATATGTTTTTTAAGGCTAATACCAAGTCATCTCATAACTAAGAAAGTAATAATCCTGTAGGTTATACGCTTTTTTATCATATTATCTCTCATACTTCGCACCATCACTTTTCATGTGCCTTATTAAGCAATGAGTCGGGTTTGGTCGCTATATTAATCGACCTATACACAATTTTTTCAGTAGCTGCTAAAAAAAGGGCTTTTTAAAGCCCTTTTTTTATTATGTTGAAAAATAATGTTTGACTGTTTAGATAAGTGAAGGATTAACATATTGAAAATTTTTAAAACTTAAATTGCGAATACCATATAACTAATTTTAGGACGAAATCGTATTATGTTAAAAGGATGGGATAAGTATAAAGGCGAAAAAGAAATAAGTGGTTGCGGTATAATGTCATTCATTAATCAAGATGGCGAGAAATGCTCCGGCGAAAAAATAATGATGGCTATGTCTTTCATGAAGGAAAGAGGTAATGGCTTAGGTGCTGGATATGCTGCTTATGGGATATATCCCGAACATAAAGACTATTATGCCTTTCACTTGATGTTCGATGACGAGGAAGCAAAAAAACATACAGAAAATTTGCTTCATAAATATTTCGAAGTAGTTAATAATGAAGAAATTCCGACCAAAGATACTCCAACTATTACAGATGCACCTATTCTATGGCGATATTTTGTAGTACCTAAAGACAATATTATTCACAAACAAACCGAAGAAGACTTCGTTGTCGAAAAAATAATGGAGATAAACAAAAAGATTGATGGAGCTTTTGTCGCATCAAGTGGCAAAAATATGGGTTGTTTCAAGGGTGTCGGTTATCCTGAGGATATTGGTGAATTCTTTATGCTCGATAAATATCAAGCTCATACCTGGATAGGTCATTCACGATTTCCAACAAATTCTCCAGGCTGGTGGGGTGGCGCACACCCCTTTAATATCCTCGATTGGTCAATTGTCCATAATGGTGAAATTTCTTCTTATGGAACGAATAAACGCTATCTCGAAATGTTCGGTTATGAATGTACTCTGATGACTGATACTGAAGTCGTGGCTTATTTGGTCGATTTGCTGATAAGAAAACATAAACTTCCCCTTGAAATCGCCTGTAATATATTAGCACCACCTTTCTGGAAGCGAATTGATACTTTTGATGAAAAGAAAAGAGAATTATATAAAACCTTAAGAATAGTCTATGCTCCTGCTCTTCTTAATGGTCCGTTTGCATTCGTAATTGGACATAAAAATGGCATAATTGGATTGTCAGATAGAGTGAAACTTCGACCTATGGTAGCCGCAAGAAAAGGTGATAGCGTTTATATATCAAGTGAAGAATCGGCTATAATTGGAGTTTGTCCAGATCCCGAAAAGGTTTGGCATCCAAAAGCAGGAGAGGCTATAATCGCTAATATGAAAGTACCTGTAGCATAGTTTTTTGGATTATGTAATTTAACTTATTAAAATATAATTGCACTTATGATTAAGTTAAAAATGGAGTTTATTAATGCCTAACAGAGTCATCAGCAAAACGGAAGATACAATCGGAATAGATGCAACCGGTTTGCGTTACAAAAAACTGAATGAGCTTATATTGGAAAAGATTAATGAGTTTAATCCCAGGAAGGTTGAAATCATAAATGTAGTAGGTCAACGATACATAGGAAGTGGAATTCAAAGAAAAATAGAAATAGATATACATGGTGTTCCGGGAAATGACCTTGCATCGTTTATGACAGGTCCTACTATACGCGTTTTCGGAAACGCTCAGGATGGCGTTTGTAATACAATGAATGACGGAAAAGTGATTATTCACGGAGATGCAGGAGATGTGCTCTGTTATGGAATGAGAGGCGGAAAATTATTCGTCAAAGGAGATGTCGGATATCGGGTTTGCATCCATATGAAAGAGTATAAAGACTTTAAACCAAAAGTCGTGGTTGGTGGAACTGCTGGAGATTTTTTCGGCGAATATATGGCTGGCGGTATATTGATTTTACTGGGATTAACCAAACTTAAAGAGGAACCAATTGTCGGCGATTATTGTGGAACAGGGATGCACGGTGGTGTGATTTACATTAGAGGCACTGTCGAAGAGGAATTTTTGGGCAAGGAAGTTAAAGTATTCGACATAAATAATGATGATAGGAAAATAATCGAAGGGCTTGTGTCTGAATTTTGTGAGGAATTTCAGGAATATTCCCCGGATATTATTATGAAGGAGAAATTTATCAAACTTATACCTGTTTCATCACGACCTTATGGTAGATTATACTCCTATGGTGGAATGCATAAACATCAAATGAACTACGGTGACTATACTATTATAGATAGTAATCATTCTTAAATATGCAAATTTAAATACGATTAGGTGATAGTTATGTTAAGTTGTTTACCATCAAGATTTAAGGTTATCAGAGACGAAAATAGATGTATCAAATGTAAAGTGTGCGTACAGCAATGCGCCTATGATGTTTATCAATACGATGAAGAGGAAGATGAAATCATCATAGACGAAAAGTCCTGCGTATGCTGTCATAGATGCGTGAATATGTGTCCAACACAAGCATTAACAATCGTTGTTAATGAGTTGGACTACGCTCCAAATGCAAATTGGAAAAAACTGGACATTATGCGATTGACTGAACAGGCAGAAAGCGGTGGTGTCCTATTAACTGGAATGGGAAATGACCTTGGATTTCCTATTATCTGGGACAATATTCTCCTTAATGCGAGTCAGGTAACAAATCCTTCTATCGATCCACTCAGAGAACCTATGGAATTACGAACTTACTTCGGTAAAAAAGCAAATACTGTCGAACTCGAGGTAGATGATAAGGGAACTCCTCAATTAAAAACCAAATTAGGACTCATCAAGCTTGAAACACCGATAATCTTTTCAGCAATGTCATATGGTTCCATCAGTTATAATGTTCATTATGCCTTAGCACGAGCGGCAACAGAATTAGGTATACTCTATAACACAGGAGAAGGCGGATTACATAAAGACTTTTATAAATATGGAGCAAACACAATTGTTCAGGTAGCTTCGGGAAGATTCGGAATAGATGAATTTTATCTCAATCAAGGATCTGCCGTAGAGATAAAAATTGGTCAAGGAGCGAAACCCGGAATAGGTGGTCATTTACCTGGTGAGAAAGTCGATGAGAGAATATCAGAAACGCGTATGATTCCCGTTGGAACCGATGCTTTATCACCAGCTCCTCATCACGATATTTATTCCATCGAAGACCTGAGACAGTTAATTTTTGCTTTAAAAGAGGCAACACACTATGAAAAACCCGTTGGTGTAAAGATATCTGCTGTTCATAATGTTGCAGCTATTTCAAGTGGTATAGCAAGAGCTGGCGCGGATTTCATCACTATAGATGGATTCAGGGGCGGAACAGGTGCTGCTCCAACGATGATAAGAGATTATGTCGGTATTCCCATCGAACTCGCTATCGCAGCCGTCGATGAACGATTAAGAAAAGAAGGAATTCGCAATGAAGTAACAATCGTCGCTTCCGGAGGTTTCAGAAATAGCGCAGATATCGTGAAAGCAATAGCATTAGGCGCCGATGTAATCGGTATCGGAACACCTGCTTTAATCGCCTGTGGCTGTCATATCTGCCAGAATTGCTATTCCGGTAAATGTAACTGGGGTATCGCAACACAAGACCCACAGCTAACTAAACGAGTAAATCCCGATATTGCAACCCAGAGATTAAAAAACCTAATCAGAGCCTGGTCGCTTGAGATCAAAGAATTTTTAGGTGCAATGGGTATTAATGCCATCGAAAGCCTGAGAGGAAATAGAGAACATTTAAGAGGTGTTGGATTATCTGCGAACTATCTTGAAATTTTGGATATAAAAGAAGCTGGAAGATAAATAGCGGTGCGATTCATCGCACTTAATATCAATGTCGCATAAATGCGACCGCTACAATTTTAATATCGAAGCTGAGATAACTCTCCTTTGGAGAAAAGTTGATGAAAAAAATATATGTCAAAGAAGAAGTTTGTGTCGGATGTGGATTGTGTAGAGTCAATTGCATTATCGAACACTCTAAAACCAAAAATATAATCAAGGCATTCAAAAAAGAAACTCCCAAACCCGTAGCGCGACTAAGAGTCGAGGAAAAACAACCGATTTCATTTTCTGTTCAATGTAGACATTGTGACGATCCCGAATGCGTACGAGCCTGCATTTCCGGAGCAATGATCAAAGGCGATGACGGAATCGTTTCACACGATGAAGAAAAATGTGTTGGATGCCTGAGTTGTGTAATGGTTTGCGAATATGGCGGCGTTATAATCGATGAAGAGAGACACAAAGTAGTCAAATGTGACCTATGTAAAGATAGAGATATACCTGCTTGCGTTGCTGGTTGTCCCAATGAAGCCCTGATTGTTATCGAAGAAGATGAAAACGAAATCGCTGATAACCAGAAAAAAACTAAAGCAACTTCAAAAAAATAGTTACTGATTAATTTATCCGAACAAGGAAGACAAAATGGACTATGTAATAATTGGAAATTCGGTTGCTGGAATAGCAGCGGCTGAAGCCATAAGATCCAACGACCGCAACGGAACTATCAACATAATATCCAAAGAAAATTATATGGCTTATGGACGACCTTTAATTTCCTATCTGCTTGCCAATAAGATCGAAAAAGATAAAATCTATCTCAGAGATGAGAATTTCTATGAAAAGAAGAAAATCAATGTCTTATTAGGAATCGAAGCCAAAAAAATCGATGTCAAATCAAAGAATGTTCTGTTATCTAACAAAAAGACATTAAAATACGACAAACTCCTGATTGCAACAGGCGGTTCTCCTATCAGTTTACCTATACCAAACATTAAATCAAAAGGCGTTTTTCACTTCAATACCCTTGAAGATGCCCTCAAAATCGAAAAAAACTTACTTAAAGTAAATAGTGCTGTTGTCATCGGTGGCGGATTAATCGGCCTCAAAGCCACTGAGGCACTCTCCGAGAGAGGAATTCAGGTAACAATGGTTGAACTAATGGATAAGATTTTACCTACTGTCTTAGATAACGAATCAGCATTAATATTCGCCGATGCACTTAAAAAAGATGGTGTCAATCTCGAATTAAATAACTCCGTTGAGCGCATCACTACAAAAGATGGAAAAGTTACTGGTGTAAAACTAAAAGACAAGAAAAACATAAAGTGTCAGATGGTAATTGTCGCAATTGGTGTCAAACCCAACATTGCATTAACCAAAGATACAGGAATAAAAGTGAATCGCGGAATTATTGTCGACGACAAGATGCAAACAAGTGTAAAAAACATCCATGCAGCAGGAGATGTTACAGAAGCCTACGATATGCTTTATAAAGAAAACAGAAATGTCCCCATTTGGCCCAGTGCTTAT
>CAZYWQ010000058.1:0-10899 GCA_964651675.1 uncultured Candidatus Sumerlaeota bacterium
TA
Source organism: uncultured Candidatus Sumerlaeota bacterium (assembly GCA_964651675.1). Taxonomy (GTDB): domain Bacteria; phylum Sumerlaeota; class CAZYWQ01; order CAZYWQ01; family CAZYWQ01; genus CAZYWQ01. Next base: position 3 of record CAZYWQ010000058.1, read on the forward strand.
TTCCCTTTTTCATTTGTTCGATTGTATCAAGCAATCTCTTCCTGACTTCTTCCACAGCACCCTTTTGCAACTCTTTAATTTTTTCGGTTAGTGATTTTAATTTATCAAGATTCGCTATAAGTTCCTTCTCTAATGCCTCTCCCTCATTCATCCTGCTTTTAATGACATCATTCATTGCCATCTCAATAGCAGGCATCACAGCTTGCCACAACATTTCTTCATCTACTTCTCCACTCATCAATTCAACCACACCGGGCAGTTTCAAAATATTATCAAACAACACAGACGGTTCTTCTTTGAATTCTTTTATTTTGCAATTTTCCCGCAGGTCTTTCAGCACTTCTTTGATAGCATTATAATAACCAACCGCAAGTGCACTATTAGCGACTACAGAAATATTCTGATTAATTCCTGATAAAAATTTGATAAAAATATCAATCCTTCCTCTTCTTATTTTTTTCTTGATGAACTCTCTCAGGCGCATTTCCAAAACTGCCAGGTCTTTATTCCCACGATAATTTATCTCCAAAAATCGACTATTGAGCGATTTTATTTCCACATAAAAATCTCCGACACCACTTGTCTCTGTTGCTTTCCCAAAACCTGTCATACTTAAAACCATTTTACCCTCTTGTCTCCTTACTTTTTGTCTTACAACACTATGAATTACTCTACATAAAAGATAATTTGAAGCAATAAAATTCTTATGACAAATTTTTTACAAAAACCGTTGCTAAGTTTATCCTTTACTTCTAACTTTGTTTAACACTTTTCTAAATTTCTCAAGGGCTTTAAAACCCTTTGTATTCATTATTGCTTCTTTTTCATTTCTCAAAGAATAAATCCTCGTGACATCTTTAAATAAAAGAAGGAGTGCATAGAAATTATCCTTTGTCAAAACCTCGCTTACATAAGGATAATCATCGCTATAAATAGCTTCCTCGCCACCATTGAACAAATCCCAATTCATATTGACACTTACCTTCCCCTTATCTTCCAGCATCTTCCAATATTTCGTACCAGGCAATGCCAATAATTCACCTGTATTAACCCAGTGCATTTTATCCATATTATCCCTTAAGAAAACATAAGTTTCGAGAATATCCTTTTGAGTCTCCTGAGGTGCTCCAATAATAAATGAAGCGTATATGTCTAATCCATATTTTCTACAACTCAACAGCGCTTCATCAATATTAGACTTATTATATTCTTTAAGCACTTTCTCATTATATGATTCGATTCCGAGATGAACAATTTTGACATTCATTCTTTTCATCAACTTGCAGGTCTCATCGGTAAGTAAATTTATTCTTCCAGTGCATTCGAACTCGACCTTCTCAGTTAATCCTTCTTCCTCAAGTGCCTCTACTATCTGTTGCAATCTACCTTTCTCAGCGAGAAATAAATCATCCTGAATCGTTATATGATCTGTACCATAGTTTCTATGGAGACACTTTATCTCCTGAACAAAATAGTCCGCCGAAAAACTCCTGTACTTTCGCCAGAAAATACAAGTTGAGCAGAAACTACATTTATATGGACAGCCTCTCGATGAGTTAACCGCAGCATATTCCCCTATATCTTTCACCCATTTCCCCTTTAATAAATCTCTATCCGGATATGGCAAAGTATCTAAATCTTCAATCAGCTCTCTTTGCTCAGTAACAATTTTCTGACCATTTTTATGAAAGACGATACCCTTTATCTTCTCCAATTTTTCTGTGTTAAAGGCTTTTTTATTGATGGTCTCAGGCTCTGATAGAAAATACTCAAATAATTCCTTTACTGTTAACTCACCTTCACCCATTACACCAATATCGATGCAATCAGGAAGAGACTCAGGCACTAAGGAAATATGCGGTCCCCCAACTATTACAATCGCATTGAGCTCTTTCTTGGCTCTTGTTGCTATCTCCATCGCCTTATTGAAATTCATCGTATTGGAAGTCATCCCAATTATATTCGGTTTATGACTTAGCAATTTATCACTATATCTCTCAATAACAATGTCATTAAAATCTAAGTGCTTCTTAAGATAAGCAGCAACATAACCTATTCCCAGAGGAGGTAACAGATTATCGGATGGTTCTGTTTCTCTTATTATTGCTTGTGTCAATCCTAATAACATAATCTTTTCTGTAAAGCGACATTTATGTCGCAAAAATATTTGCTTTAGCAGTGCGACTTATCACAATCAAGAAATCACGGAATCACGGAAAATGGGAAGCACGGAAAACAGATTTAAAACTAAAAAAATAAACCGGTAAAATTATTGAGAGTAATCAACAAATTTTTATCCGTGATTATATTTAATATAAAAATATTGTCGCATAAACGCGACCACTACAATTTCAGGATATTATGGGCATTTGTGAATACAATATCATCAAATTCCCATTGTTCTTTCAAAATTTCATAATTTTTATCAAGTGGATTTGTATCGCCATTCTTCCCAAACCAATTTGATATTATCCTGACTAAGGCTTTCCGAGCCTCAATATCAAAAATAGGTACGGGATAATCGCTTCCAAAAAGTAATCTCTTCTGGTCGATATTATCCTTTATCCTTTTCGGAAATCTCCTTTTGACAGGATTCGAAAATGCCGACACATCAGCATACAAAGAAAATCCACGATTATGAGCAAACTTCATAACAGATAAAAACTCATTAAAGTATCTGAAATCATTCCAAATCGAAGAAATAGCACAATGAGCTGCGATAACTTTTGCTCCTCTTTCTAATGCTGGAATTAATCGTTTGGGAGAATTAAAATCAAAGATCGCATCAGGAGCGGATGGAATCGCAAACTCAAGTCCCATATGACACAATAGTGGAATCCCAACCTGCGCCAATTTATCATAAAATCGATAACACTTTTCATCTTGCGGATCAATACCTTGTGCTGATGGCACCCATTTTATCAACACCGCTCCTTCCTCAACACATTTATCTACCAGATCCAGAGCGTTTTTCCTATAAGGATGTATCGAAGCACCAAATAGTATTTTACCTTTATACTCATCGCTAAGTTTTTTCACATAATCATTTGGAACAACAATATTCGACAAATCCAGTCTCTCTTCTCCGCTACTTTCCACAATGCAATCAAGAGCAAGTACAACAGCTCGATCTACTCTCTTGGATGATTCTATAACACCCAAAATCATATCTCTGACTATCTTATCACTTAACTCTCTCTTCCTCGATAAAATTAACAATGCATAGTAAAAAAGAGAAGACTTGAATCGTTTTGACATCATACATCCAGAGCCTTCATCCCCAGTCCCAGCAATATGAATATGAGTATCGATAATATCCTTCAACTTTTATATACCCCTTACAAAATTAGCCTAAAATCATTCACAAGTACATTCAATTTTCAAAGCCGACACATCAATGAAATTCGATAGCATCTTAGTTAATTGCAACAACGGTAATCCTACAACATTATGATAACAACCTTCAACTTTCTCAACAAATTTTGCTCCAATACCTTGCACAGCATAAGCTCCTGCTTTATCCATCGGCTCACCAGTTGCTATATATTCTTTTATTTCATCATTAGACATATCTTTAAAGTGAACTCTTGAAGTCACAGCCTCCATCAATGTCGCACCACCAACCTCTTTCACGGCAATTCCCGAAATAACCATATGTGATTTGCCAGATAATTTCTTCAACATATTAAAGGCAGCCTCTTCCGAATCGGGTTTTCCAAGTATCTCATTATCCAACAATACTATCGTATCAACACCAATTATTATATCTCTCGGATTATATCTTTTTGCCACATCAAGTGCCTTCGAAAAAGAATGTTTCAACGCCAAATTAAGCGGTGCGCTTTTTTCATCGATCTCTTCCTTGTAATCACTTGGATCAACAACATACTCAAGCCCAATTTCATCCAATAACTTCTTTCTCCTTGGCGACATCGATGCTAAAACTATTTGTCTCATTATACACCTTTCCTCAAGGTAATAAATGCAATTTCGGGAGGACACAATAACCTAATAGGAATAGCCCTTGTTCCAATACCTCGATTTGTATAAAGGACAGTATTATCCTCTTTCACTAAGCCCATAGAATATTTTTTAGGACCTTTCAACTTTGTCATTACTGGACCTATCAATGGTAATCTAACCTGTCCACCATGAGTATCTCCGGCAAGTACCAAATCAATCTTTTCTTTTTTTGCTATTAGCATATAATCCGGAGTATGCGCCAACAATATCTTAAATACATTATCATCCAGTCCAGACTTTGCCTTAAGTAACTTAGTCTTGCCTCTGTTTTTCTTTAAAGGATGCGATTTCGATACACCCAATACATATATCTCATCACCATCTTTGCATAATCTAAAATGTTCATTCTGCAAATAAATCACATCTATCTTTTTCAACTCATCCACAAATCCCTTTTTGTCATGATTGCCCTTAATACAGATAAAAACGCATTCCGGATTAATAGAATTTAATATCTTCTGTGTTATTCGAATAACTTTTTTATTATCGGTATACTTACTCCACTTGAAATCACCTGTCATCAGAATGAGCTTTGGATTAAGACTATTAATTTTCTCAATAAGCTGTTTTCCCAGGTAACCAAATCCTTTTAGATGCAGGTCAGTTATATGCAGAAACTGGAAATTATCGAATGCCTTAGGTAATCCTTCAAACTTCAGTTCTAAGTATGTAATTCCAATCTTCCTTGTTTCAAAGAAACTATATATACCGATTATAACACCAAGTGAAAGAACAACTATCAATAAGTATAAAATAAAATTTCTCCTTCTGGTTAATAAATCAGCCGAAAACTATATTTTTCCTTAGCAATTATTTTATTATACTCTACAACCGCCATACGCAGTCTATGGCTCAAAACAAATTTTACTATCAATGATAATGACATAAACCTGTTTCTCACAAAAGCAGTGTGGTTTCAATGTTTTTTGTCAATTATTCCAACTATAAAAAAGAAAAGCGGATTAAAAATCCGCTTATCAAGAAATACATTTTCAGATCTATCGATTAAGAAACCTTAACTGAAATCTCTTTCGGTTTTGCCTCCTCTTTTTTAGGAAGCTTTATTTCCAGAACACCATTTTTGTAATTCGCTTCAATCTTCTTGCTATCTATTGGTTCGGACAATTCAAAGGCTCGCTGGAACTTTCCATAAGCTCTCTCTATTCTCAGATAGTTTTCATCCTCTTCCTTGAACTCTTTCTTTCTTTCACCTTTTATCGTTAAAGTATTACCAACAACCTTCACATCCAAATCTTTCGGATCGATACCAGGAATTTCAGCCTTTACCAATACACTTTCCTTCTCGTTCAAAATATCAACAGCAGGACTCCAGAATCCTTCGAACATCTCACCTTTCTGAGATCGTCTGCGAGTTGTCGATAGATCGAAAATCTTATTTATTTCATCCTGAATGTCAAAGAGATCCCTAAAAGGGTCCCAAATTTCTCTCGGTCTCCATTTGATAATAGCCATAAGCCTTCACCTCCAAGTCTTGTTGCTATCTTCTACTATCTTAAATTGCAAAATAAATGCCAAATCTATTATCTCTGAAGACCATACGATAACTCTCACAATTTCAGGCTATTATAAACTATGAAAATTATTCAATATGTGGAATCATCCGACAAAATAAAATATGTGTTTCAAAAATTCATACTAAACACTTTTTCTGTTCTTGGATTGTATCATAATTACCCACACCCAAAAAACACTTAATTGTATTACAGTCTAACTGTAACGGATTGTGATTCACTTGTCAGAAAAACACTGAGTTATTTTTCTCATAAACATAATATGTTAAACATAGACGAAATAAATCTTGACAATGTAATATAAAATTAATAAAAATTTAAAGCTACTTAATTAAGTGCAAAAAAACTTTTTAATTTTTTATTTTTGAGGAGAGGATCGATTTATTTTTTTCGGGGCTGTTCAAGTTGTTGTAAATTATTTATTTATAAATCATCAGTAAAGGAGTAGATTTAATGCCGGAAGGGAAAGTGAAATGGTTTAATGACAGAAAAGGATTTGGCTTTATTCTCCAAGAAAGCGGACCTGATGTATTTGTTCATTATACTGCGATTAAAGGAGACGGGTTTAAAACTCTTAAGGAAGGTCAATTGGTTAAGTACGAAATCAAAAATGGACCGAAAGGGATTCAAGCAACCGAAGTAGAAAAAATCTAAGTTTTTTTCTCAAAAATATGTAGCCAAATACTCCTGCAGAGGTTAGATTGTTTTTCTGTGGGAGTTTTTTTTTGACAATTTTCATTTCTTCTTGAAACTATGAATATTGCCGAGGCTAAAAAAATATTTCTTATAAGTCTGTTAGTTTTTCTACTTCTGTTTATTATATTAACCTTCTCTTTTTACTATAAATCTTATGAGGCTTATAAACTCGCTGAGGAAGAATTTAAAAAGGGTAATATCAACCTGGCAGTTTCTCACTATGATTATTCTATCCGAAATTATTCCGTCTTCGATAAGTATTCCAAGTTCTCTATAACCCGTTTAAAACAAATAGCTGAGGACTACGAAAAAACAAAACAATACAAAAAATCCGTTCTGGTATATCAAACATTATTATCAGCTTTATCGTCTATAGAAACAGGATACTCAAAAAATAAAAAAGAGATTGAACTTCTCATTACAAAGGTTCAAGAATTAAGAAGAAAATTTCCAAAAGATGAATTTTTATAATCTTTTTCACTCGATTAATTTTTTTCGATTAGACATATTTATTTCGTAAAGATACTCATCTCAATAGAGGAATATAAATATGGGAATATTCTCTATAACACTTGCATCGCTCATTGAAGTAGATATTGTGCGGTCATTTTTGATGTCCGACATCATCGGAAAAATCATCGTAATTGTTATAGCCATTTTTTCCATTGTCTCCTGGTCTATAATCGGCTTTAAATACATCCAAATAACTTCCTCTCATAAACAAACAAAAGCCTTTGTGAGAAACTGTCGGGAAAAATATGGCTCTCTCGAAGATGCATACCAACTATCTCGAAGATATTCCAATAGCCCTCTGGCAAGGATGATAAAAGATTTATATCTCGAATTCGAATTCGAAAAATGGTCAAAGATCGAGAAAGAAACTCGTAAAAACATCTATGAAAACCAACAAGCCACTATGTACATTGAAAATGTGGAAAAGGTCATCGATAAATCCATAACGAATGAAATAACGAATCTCGAAAAGTACCTTAATATCCTCTCTACAACCGGTAACATTTGTCCCTTATTAGGAATTCTTGGAACTGTTTGGGGAATATTAGCCGCTTTCCAGAACATCGCTGTTCATGGTACTGCTGATTTCACAACCTTGTCATCAGGAGTCTCTACCGCACTTTTAACAACAGTTGTCGGATTGGTCGCAGCCATTCCAGCCATCATCTTCTATAACCATTTTGTAAATAAAAATAATGAAATCATCAGCGATATGGACATTTTTGCAAATGAATTGTCCACGATAATAAGAAGGCGTTTCGGAGGTATCTAAAGATATGCGTTTCTCCCATAGAAAACGACTTAAACCGACAATAGGGATCAACCTCACTCCCATTCTTGATGTTACTTTTCAATTACTGATTACTTTTATTATAATTGCACCAACATTAAAACACGGCATAAATCTCGATTTACCAAAAGCAACGGCAGAAAAAATCTCTCAAAAAAAACCTATCACCATTTATGCAACAAAAAATAAGTGGGTTTATCTCAATAAACAACATATTGAATTCGCAACTCTTAAGGAAGCTCTTCAAACCAAATTCCAGAACGATCCGCTTATCACTGTCTACATTGAAGCAGATGGAAATCTCCCTTATGATTTTGTAGCTAAAATCATTTCGATAGTCAAAGATGTAGGTATAGAAAGGGTTGGTTTAGTTACAGAACCCCAAAAACAGTAAAGCAATAGCAAGCTGCCACTGAAAAGACTATTAATAAAAATATGTTCTCTTACTTTAAGCGAATTTTATTATTGAATCTTTCAAATTAAGCTATTATAAATCCCATAATCTAAAAACAGGGAAAAGGAGGGATATATGGTAAAATACGACAAACTAACACCACCTACAGAAGGAAAAACTATCAAGTTCAGGAAGGGAAAAATATCGGTACCGAAGTTTCCGATCATACCGAGAATAATAGGAGATGGGATAGGTGGAGACCTTTGGAGAGCGGCTGAGAGAATATTTGACGCTGCTGTCGAAAAATCATTCAGCGGTAAGCGAAAGATTATATGGTTCGATGTTGATGCAGGCGAAGCAGCTTACAAAAAATATGGTGAATGGATGCCTCAAGATACTCTCAAAGCCATTGATTACTACAGTATCGCTATTAAAGGACCTCTTACGACACCTATTGGGGGTGGAATAAGAAGCCTGAATGTTTTTCTCAGACAACATTTTAATCTATACGCCTGTGTAAGACCTGTGAGATATTTCAAAGGCGTTCCCAGTCCGGTTAAACATCCTGAGCGTCTGGATGTTATCATATTCAGAGAAAACACAGAAGATGTCTATGCAGGAATCGAATACAAATATGGAACGGAAGAATGTGAAAAAGTAAGGAAATTTTTAACGGAAGAATTAAAAGCAAAAATCAGAGAAGATTCTGGGATTGGGATTAAGCCTATAAGTGCCACAGGTACAAAACAACTCGTTCGTAAAGCCATTCAATACGCAATCGACCGAAAAAGAAAAGTCGTAACAATGATGCACAAAGGAAACATAATGAAATTTACCGAAGGTGCATTCAGAGAATGGGGTTACGAACTTGGCAAAGAAGAATTTTCTGATATCGTTATCCCCGAAAATGAATTGTGGGAAAAATACAACGGGAAATTACCCGAAGGGAAAATACTTCTGAACGATAGAATTGCTGACAGTATGTTCCAACAGGTACTTACTCGATCAGCCGAATATTCGGTTATAGCCACTCCCAATCTGAATGGTGATTACATCTCAGATGCTTGTGCAGCGCAAGTTGGAGGTCTTGGAATGGCACCCGGCGCCAATATCGGTGACAGAATTGCAATCTTCGAAGCAACTCACGGCACTGCACCTAAATACACCGATCAGGACAAGGTGAATCCTTGCTCTCTCATTCTATCAGGAGTGATGATGCTCGAACATCTCGGCTGGAACAAACCTGCTAAGAAAATCGTTAAGGCTATTGCAAAAACGATCAAGCAGAAATTCGTTACCTATGACTTGGAAAGACTGATGAAAAACGCAACATTGTGTAAAACATCACAGTTTGCAAGCAAGATTATAGAAAACTTATAATCTCGTAGCGGTGCGATTTATCACAATTAAGAAAGCACGGAAAATAGATTTAAAATTAAAAGAATAAATTAATGAAATTATCAAGAGAGATAAAAGAATTTTTATCCGTGATTCTATAATTCCGTGTTTCCGTGACTATATTTAATATAAAAATATTGTCGCATAAATGCGACCGCTACAATTTTTATAACAACTACCTTCTTACAAAATATATAAAGGAGAATGAAAAATGATTGAGAAAAAGAAAATCACAATTGTGGGAGCTGGGAATGTCGGTGCTACAGCCGCTCAATGGGGCATCAAAAGAGAAGTGGGAAATATCGTCTTAATCGATGTTATCGAAGGAATGCCTCAGGGCAAAGCCCTTGATATGATGGAAACAGCACCCGTTGAAGATTTTGATGTAGATATAATCGGAACCAACGATTATAAAGACACCAAAAACTCCGACCTCGTAATTATCACCGCAGGATTAGCAAGAAAACCCGGAATGAGTCGTGATGATCTAAGAGATGCTAATTTCAAAATCGTCAAAAGTGTAACCGAACAGATTATGGAATACTCCAAAAATCCAATCATTGTAGTCGTTTCTAATCCACTGGATGTAATGTGTTATGTAGCATTAAAAACAAGTGGATTAAGTCCTGAGAGAGTGGTTGGAATGGCAGGTATACTTGACACATCAAGGATGCGGTCGTTTATTTCGATGGAACTCGGGATTTCGATGAGAGATATCTTTGCTCTCGTTTTAGGTGGACATGGAGATTCTATGGTTCCTTTACCAAGTTACACTACAGTTGGCGGAATCAACATATCAAAATTCTTATCCAAAGAAAAAATTGATGCGATTGTTCAGCGCACAAGAAAAGGCGGTGGAGAAATTGTTGCACTATTAAAAACCGGCAGTGCCTACTATGCACCTGGTGCGGCTGCAATCCAGATGGCTGATGCGATTCTAAACGATAGAAAACGCATCCTGCCCTGTGCTGCCTGGGTAACAGGACAATATGGCGTAAATGAAACCTATGTTGGTGTTCCAATTATACTCGGAAAAGCTGGCGTTGAAAAAATAATCGAATTAGACCTGGCAAAAGAAGAACTCGAAGCCTTGCAAAAATCAGCATCTGCCGTAAAAGAGCAAATAGGCAAGTTACCTATTTAGAAAAATTACCATTCTTACTATAACATATTATTGATGATTACTAATTCTTAATAAAAGCATTAGATACTCGTTCCCAATATGGAATTGAGTCGGGAATAGAAATTGGGAACGAGTATCCTATCATAATCATATATCAATCATCTGAACAATCACTAAAAGAGGTAAAATTATGCGAGCAATAAACATTTCAGAAATCACATCTGCGGTAAAAAAATTATGTATGGACGCAAATTTTTATCTGGATGATGATGTGGTAGAGGCTATCAAAAAAGGCATTGAGAAAGAAGAATCGCCTGTTGGGAAAGCCCTCTTACAAGAATTGCTTGAAAATGCCGAGATCGCCAAAACGGAAAAGGTGCCGATGTGTCAGGATACCGGCTTCGCGGTATTCTTTGTAGAGGTCGGCC
>CAZYWQ010000059.1:0-10839 GCA_964651675.1 uncultured Candidatus Sumerlaeota bacterium
AAGAAGTATAGCCTTTTAGAGGCTTGAAAGCTATAGTGGAAGATTCAATGAAGGCTAATATGGGAGCGTCATTCAGGAGTTTTCTGTAAAACGGATTGATTTTATTCTGGCTGCCTTCGACTTCGATTGTAACTCCAGAAGAGGTATTAATAACGAAACCATTGAGGGCGAATTCTTTTGCCAATCGATAGACGAAAGGTCTAAAACCAACACCCTGAATTATTCCCTTAAGTCGGATTATTGCTCTTTTTTTACTTTTGCTCATTATTTACACAATAATTAGGAATCAAGAATCGAAATTTTTAAGTCAGATTGGATAAAAGGGTATCTTATGTCAAGGTGTTAGATTACATAAAAAGGAGAAATTTCGGGTTGGATTACTCGGATTTGAAAATACAAGGTGTTTAAAAAAACCTGGATTCCCACTTTCGTGGGAATGACAAAATATGTGGTAGAAGCGTTATATGATTTTTAATAAGGATATTGAGTAGGTAATTGTTAGAAAAACAGGAATACTTTATTCTTCTTTCTTCTCATTTTCGGTATCGACAGCTTCTGCAAGTTCCTGGGCAATTTCCTTCTCAATCCATTTCTCTTCCTTGATGCGTGCGGCTTTACCTTTTTTCTCTCTGAGATAGTATAGTTTGGCTCTCCGTACTCTTCCTCTTGTCACGACTTTGATTTCCGCAAGTCTTGGAGAATGTAACGGGAATGTTCTTTCCATCCCTACGCCATAGGAAACTTTTCTTAGTGTGAAAGTTTCATTGATACCGCTTCCTTTTCGACGAATACAGACGCCTTCGAAATCTTGTGTTCTTTCCTTCTCGCCTTCGATGACTTTGACCGAAATTCTCAAAGTGTCGCCTATTTTGAAATTGGGTATATTCGATTTAAGTTGTTTAGATTCAATGTCTTTGACTACTGACTTCATTTTCTATCTACCTCCATTAAAAAACAGAGAGGACTTTATGCACTGTTCTGAAACATTCTGTCAAGTATTATTGCAACCGCTGCCCTAACTGGTAAATGATTGTAATTTTCGACGCCTTTAATCGGCTCTAAGACATAGTCGAAATCAGCCATTAATGTTTCGTCTATACCCCATCCTGTGCCAAAAATAAGACAGATTTCCATATCTTTTTTGCATAATTTAAAAAAATCTTCGTATGAGAGAGCTTTATGATAACTTTTAGCTGATGTTCCAATTGTTATAGGAACGGAACCGCTTATATTTTCAATATCATCGAATACTTCAAATAGGTCACTTTTTACCTTTATAAGTTCAAGGGCTTCTTTTCTGTTGGGATTATAAACGGAACCGTAACCTTCCTGCCAATGATCGATGATTCGTTGTGCAAATTCATGCTGTGATAATGTTGGCGTGACAATATAAAATGTCTTCACACCGAATGTCCTGGATATTCGGGAGATGTCGTGTATGTCCATATTCGTTATGGATGTCAATACGATGTTTTTGTTCTTGTCGAGGACAGGATAGTGAATTAATGCGAGATGTAATCGTGCTATCGGAGACATACGCACCTACAATTTTTTAAGTATAGTATTTTGTAATTTCAAATCTTAGTAAAACTTATCCTATTCCTGATTGTTACACAACAATTTTCTTTATTAACAGGATAAATATCTGTTTTTATCTTGAAAGGAAATTACAAAATGATTATTCATAGTTGTTCAATAAAAGTGTGATATCCAGGAGGACATTATGCGAAGGCTTTGTATCTCATTGATACTGATATTTGTAATTATAGGTAGTTTTTCTGTATATGCCGAGAAAAAACCATTATCGCCTTTTGGCATTATGGGTTTTTCTTATTCTCATAACTATCATTCGAAGGATAAGTGGGAACAAGGTGATGGGTACCTGAGCCTTTTTGAGACGACTGCTGCGAAATGGGCTCGTCAGGATTTCTGGTGGGGTATTGTTGAGCCTGAAAAGGATAAGTGGGAGTGGGAACATACGGACAAGGCGATGCAAGCTTATAAGAAGCATAATATAAAACCACTTGTGATTCTATGTTATGGCTCGGAATGGTATAAGAATGCACCTGATACGATGGAAGAAAAGGAAAATTATGGTGAGTATGTATATAGAATGGTTGCTCGATATAAGGATATTTGCAAACATTGGGAAATATGGAATGAGCCAAACATACTTCCTTTCTGGGCACCTAAACCGAATGTGAAAGATTATACGGAACTTTTACAAATCGCTTATAAACAGGCTAAGAAGGCTGATCCAGATTGTGTTGTTGTTGGAGGTGCTTTTGCTGGTGCTGATGATTATTTTTTGAGTGAGATGTATAAGTACGGTGTAAAGGGATATTTTGATGTTTTGTCTTATCATACTTATGGAAATGATCCGAAAGAGGAAGATACAATAGCAGAAGTTGAAAATCTTAAGGCTGTGATGAAAGCTAATGACGACCTTAAACCGATCTGGTGCACAGAAACGGGAATTTATACAGGTTTGGCAGGTGTTACGGAACAGCAACAAGCCGAAAGAACCGTTAAGTTCACAGTGACAGTTTTATCAAGAGGTGTTGAGAAGATTTTTCAGCTTACTTTAAAGGATTGGTTTGGCGATTCGAATACTGTGGATGCAACTACTTTTAGAGGACTTTTCAGGGCGAATGGAGAACCGAAAAAACTCGCCTTTGCCTTTAAAACTATGACTTCTCTGCTAACAGGTAAATATTATCTCAACAAAGTGGACATATTAGAGGATGTAAGAGGACATCTTTTTGGTGCAGATGACGAAAATATTCTCGTTTTGTGGTCTTTAAATGAATCGATTGAGCGTTCCGTTGATTTAGATTCTGATAAAATTATATTGATTAAGATGGATGGTTCGTCTTTGGAGATTAAATCTCCAAGTGGAATTTATAAACTGAATGTGACTTCAGAACCGTTTTATATCAAGGGAGTTGGTGACAAGATAAAAGTTTTAGGCAATATCAAATTGTCTGAAGATTCGAAAAAGATTAAATCTGGAGTCACAGCTCCTTTGACTGTCTTGATTCGAAATCCTTTAAAAGAAAAACTTAAGGGAACTATTTCGATTGATACTCCCGAAGGACTAAAAATAAAAGAGAATGAGAAAGCTATAATAATCGAACCTGGTAAAACAGAGAAAATAAACTTCGATTTAACCACATCGAGTAAGACAGCACTTGGTTCGTATTACATAACTGTTAAATTCAAAACACAAGATCCGAAAATTGGTGATGTGATTGCCTATAAACAGGTTGAAGTTACAAAGCCGTTTGAGGTAACGATTCTCCCAATTAATGATTTGAAATTGCCTGAGGATTCAATTAAAATCAAAATTGCAAATTTGTTAAACAAACAGGTAAATGGGAATATCAAGATTCAGTCCAATGCACCTCTCAAGAAAAATAAATCGGATGTTCAGTTAAAACCGCTGGAATCTCAGGTGGTTTCTTTTAATATGAAGGTTAAGGATATTGTTCCCGCACAATTGTATTCGTTTGATGCGACATTCTCAGATGGCAATGTCGATGTTTCTGATAAGTATGAAAAGAGATTTCTATTTGTTCCTTATGCAAAAAATAAGATTGCTATTGATGGGAATTTAAGTGACTGGAAAAGTATCAAACAAAATGTAAAAGCATCGATGCTCACAGAAGTTGATTTCAATCCTAACTTAAATAAGGGAGAAGAGGATATATCCGCGAATGGTTGGTTGGCTTATGATGAAGATTATCTCTATCTTGCTCTTGAGGTGCAGGATGACATCATCGACTTGCCGGCATCGGTAACTATCTGGGATAATGATTGTTTGCAGGTTGCCATTGATGCTCTTAATGATGCCAAGCCTAAGGAAAGTTTTGATAACGCTAATGATTTTGAGCTTGAGATTGCGTTGATGAAGGATGGAAGTACATTTATCTCAACAGGGAAATATCCAGCAGGAAGAATCGAAAGCGTTGTTCAAGATACTAAGATAGCAATGAAAAAGGTTGCGAAGAACAAGATGGTTTATGAAATAGCAGTTCCTGGGGCTATTCTTTTACCAATTAAGTTGAAGGAGGGGACTGTTTTTGGATTTAATTTTATAATCAACGATAATGATGCGCAAGGGCGGGAAGGCTGGCTGGAACTTACTCCGGGAATAGGTTGGGGTAAGATACCATATTTATATTATGGAGCCATTCTTTTGGGAGAATGAAGTGGCAGGAAAGAAAAGTGTTTATCGCTTGTGTCGTTAATAAAAATTTTTTCGTCAATAAGACAATACAAGCGATCCGCCATAATAGAATAAAACTACAGTATTAGGATGAGCAGTTTGAGAATCTACGAAGGTGTATATGACCTTGAAAAATGAATCCGGATTTTTTTCTATCTTCTTGAAATCTTCATTTAAATATACATTAACAGTCAGATCTTTTTCTACCTTGAAACGGTCTACCATATCTATGTAATCTTTGCGTTCGTTGATTTCGGCATATTCTGGGCTGAACCATCGAGCATTTAGTTTTCTTTCCCACCGAGCATGGACAGGTCCTACAAACCTCCAATATACTAATCCTGCCAGAACGACAATTAAAACACCAAGGATAACCTTTTTTGTCATCTTACTATTCCCCTTGGATTATTCTTAAAAATTGAGTTAACGATGAAGAACTCCAAATCGTTAATTTCCAGAAAATAGCAATTATCACATTTAATAGGTTAAGTCAATAGAGAAAATTCGGGGTAGTGTGTATCATTATGGTTATTTAGGACAGAACGGTGTTTTGTCCCTACGGGTTGATTTTTTTAGTGGAATATGAGAGTCGGATTGGATAATGTTTCGCTACTTGCATATTGAGTTTCATATAATTTGAAGGAAATCCTCAATGTTTATACCAATATACATAAAAGCCTATGAGTCAGGAGAGCTTGATAAGAGGATTGAAGCTGCTTATAAGATTATGGAGGAATGTACTCTTTGTCCGAGAAACTGCAACGTCAATAGGATAAAGGATGAAAAAGGATTTTGCAAGTCAGGAAGACTTCCGATTGTCTCGAGTTTTTCACCGCATTTCGGAGAGGAAAAGCCTCTTGTTGGTCGTTATGGCTCTGGGACTATCTTTTTTACTAATTGTAATCTTGGGTGTGTCTTTTGTCAGAACTATGATATTAGCCATCTGAGTGCTGGTGATGAGATAGAGATTGAGTATCTTGCATCTATGATGATTAGTCTTAAAAGGAGAGGTTGTCATAATATAAATTTTGTAACACCGTCTCATTTTGTTCCACTAATTTTATCCGCTTTGAAAATCGCTATTGAAAACGGACTTAATATCCCGCTTGTCTATAATACAGGTGGATATGATTCAATCGAAACTCTTCGATTATTGGATGGGATATTTGACATTTATATGCCTGATTTTAAGTATTGTGATGAAGAGGCATCTGAGAGATTGTCGAATGCGAAGGATTATCCCGCAGTGATTAAAAGTGCCTTAAAGGAAATGCATCGGCAAGTTGGTGATTTGGTATTGGATGATAGTGGTGTGGCGCAGAAAGGATTGCTTGTTAGGCATTTGGTATTGCCCGAAAATCTTGCCCGAACCTATGAGGCGATGAAGTTCATTGTGGATGAAATATCACCAGATACCTATGTTAATGTTATGGCACAATATTATCCTTGTTATGAAGCGATTGATTATCCACCGCTGAATAGAAGAATCACAGCTAAAGAATTCCGAGAAGCGATTGACTTGGCAAAAAAGGCAGGTATCTGGAGATTCGATAAATACTGATTAGTGGGTTTTAAAGAATCTGCATTTTTATAGGGAACAGTGGCGACTGTTCCCTATAGGGCTAATTCAAAATCCTGTTATTTGTATTCTCTTTCTATGAACTCATTTAAGACCAAAGAGAAATTCTTTATTTTGTTTTCTATTTCGTTTAGAGATATTTTCTTTGTGAAGATAAATATGACAATGAAGTCTCGTGTCAATGGGACACAAAGAGTAGTGTTTCTGTTTGTCTCGATAATGATTTTCGTAATACCTGATCCGTGTAATATATGGTCTGCCCGTAATGACTCTTTTATAATTTGGTTAAATCTTCCTGAAATCATTTCTGCATGAATGTAATTAGGAGCTTCTTTCCAGAGTATAGTTCCTTCACCACTGCTAATGATGAGTCCTTCTAAGTATGGAAACTTGCCGAAACATAATGCAAGCGCATTAAGTGAGAGAATCTGAGAGAAAACATCATCACTTTCTTCTTTAACTTCTGTTTTGTCTTTTATGTCAAGTAACTCTTCATCTGGGATGTCGAATTGTTTAACCTCTTTTAGATATTCTTCTTTTAATAAATGAGGTTCAAGTGTGACTAATATATCTGGTAGAATCGTGTAAAAAATAAAGATTTGGATGATTGGAATCAGTGGTTGAGCATACCACATTTTATAGAGAATTACAATGTCTTCGGCACCTATATGTGGACCGATTAGTAGGAATGAGGAAAAAACAGTAATAAATCTAATAAACATAAATAGAAATGAAAGACTTATGACCATAAAAGTATTGCCGGGCTTACATCTTCTTGTTAGAAACTGTTGGTAGAAGATAAACTCGATTACGAAAAGGACATAAAAGAGAAGAGACCCTGGCGAAAAAAGAGTTTTTCCACTTGTGCCTATATAAACGAATCCGGGTAGAATAATCATTAGGAAAATCGACAGAATGAAAAAGAGTAATCGCCTTTCCTGAATTTTTATGATTTGTTCTTTTTTCATTTCTGTAATGTACCGTTATATTAGTTAAGCTTGTTTCAATAAGCTAATCTATATTGAAAATAAAGGAGTTGGTCAACAAGAAATTATAGTTGATAAAATGATTATGTTACTATCGTAAAAGATAAAAATAAAGGATTGTGACATTATAAGAACATTTATTTTTGGTTATTGAAATTGATTATTATATTATGTCAACTTAGTTTAAAAATATATCGTTTAAATATTAAGAAAATGTAGTCGATTTTTTATGGGTAATTAGAAGTAATATGAATGAAAAAGAAGAAGCGTTGAGTATAATAAGAGAATGTGGTCTGTTTCCGAAGAATCGCCTTACTAAAGGCACAAAGGGAGAAAAATTATCCTGCCAAACGGAGACTGAGCTTGTTGTGTACAATGATTATATAAATTATGGGGAGGAATCAGAGCTTATTCCGAGTCAAACGATTTATCTGAAGGGCTGTAATTTGCAATGTGAATTTTGCCAAGCTGCATCCTATTTAGAGAATCCGAATTCTGGCAATGTCGTAAGCCCTGACGAGATGGTTTCGTCGATATTGGATGGATTAGAAAAGGGTGCAAAAAATGTAAATTTTCTTGGTGGTGAACCGACTGTATTTTTATTTCCACTCCTTGAGGTGATGCGGAAAATAAGTGGTAAACAAAAGGTAGTCTGGAATTCCAATATGTATTTCGATAAAAAAATACTTGTTATTCTGAGAGATTTGGTTAACTTGTATCTTGCGGATTTGAAGTTCGGGAACGATGATTGTGCCAAAAGATTGTCTGGCGCTGATAACTATTCTAATATTGTAAGGGAAAATATTTTATCGGCAATAAAACACGCTGATGTTATAATTCGCCATTTGGTTATTCCCGGACATATTGAATGTTGCACAATCCCTGTTTTAAAATGGATAGAAAAAAAATTACCGAATGTTAAAGTGAGTTTGATGGCTAATTATACACCTAATTATGCATCTAAAATGAAAGAACTTAATCGTTTTTTAACCGATGACGAATTATTATATATAAACGAGTTGAAAGAACAATATAGATTAAATTATATTTCATAAGATAGATTTCAGATGAAAAAGAATATAAATAGTAACAAAGCTAAAATCAGAGAGTTTAATCTTGAGATTCTGATTAATAAAGAAGGTAAAGTCAGCTTCAAAAATGTCAACAGTGATGTCATAGAGATAATGAACAGTCTTGATCCGAAAAATGAAAATATCAAAAAAAGATTAGAATTAATAAATAAAACCAAGAGGAGCAATCGGTGAATCATATAAAAGATAGTAGAGATTATTTTAATGAAATACGAGTTCTGATTCAAGCGAGATATCCAGTAATTTATGTTATATCCTGTGAAGAAAATCGTGTGGAAAAGACATTGGGACAAATTGCCCAGAGATTGAATAAAAAATTATTTTTATGGTCTTTCACCAAAGGATTGTATGTTTATGACGAACCTTATGAATCTCAGAAAGGCAATGCTGAAAAATTTAAAGATCCAATGGTTGCATTAAGCAGGATAGTTACGGAAGAGCGACCTTCCATATTCGTATTCAAAGATTTGCATAGTTTTATCACGAGAACAAATATTGCCATAATAAGAAAGATTCGCGAAATAGCACAGGAAATCAAAAATACATATAATTCTTTCATTATCCTTTCACCTGTTCTTGTTACAACACCTGAGATTGAAAAAGAAATAACAATTGTTGATTATCAATTGCCAACAACAAGAGAGTTAAATGAGTTATTAAATCGGGTCTTGTCGGAAGTTAAAAAGAATCCGAGTATTAAGGTAGAACTAAATGATGAAGACAAAGAGAAACTGCTCAAAGCCGCTAAGGGACTAACATTGATGGAAGCCGAAAATGTGTTTGACAAAACGAATGTGAGTACAGGAACTTTCAAAGGAGAGGACATATCCTCGATATTTTCCGAGAAAAAACAAATTATTAGGAAATCAAGCTCATTGGAATATTATGAAACAGATGAGAACATAAGTAAAATTGGTGGACTTGATAGTCTTAAAGACTGGTTAGTCAAGCGGAAACTTGCCTTCACTGATAAAGCAAGAGAGTTTGGTCTTCCAACACCAAAAGGGATTTTATTAATAGGGATTCAGGGATGTGGAAAAAGCCTATGTGCTAAAGCAGTTGCAAGGTTATGGGAACTTCCGCTGTTACGACTGGATATTGGTGGCGTTTTTTCGAGTCTTGTTGGAAGTAGTGAAGAGACGATTAGAAACACTATCAAAACGGCGGAGTCGATTGCACCAGTTGTTATGTGGGTAGATGAAATCGACAAAGCATTTACCGTAGAATCGATATCTGGTGGAGGCGATAGCGGTACATCGATGCGTGTTTTTGGTACTTTTCTTACCTGGATGTCGGAAAAAGAGTCACCTGTTTTTATTGTTGCTACAGCTAATAAGATTGCGGAGTTACCTCCAGAATTGATGAGGAAGGGTAGATTCGACGAAATATTTTTTGTGGATTTACCACGTACTGATGAGCGTAAAGAAATCTTTAGGATTCATCTTGAGAAAAGAAAAAGAGATCCGAAAACTTTTAATATCGATTTGTTGTCTCAGGAATCAGATGGTTTCAGCGGTGCGGAGATTGAGCAGGCAATAATCTCTGCCTTGTTTAATGCCTTCTATGAACAAAATGACCTGAACACACAAATGATTTTAGAAGAAATAAAATCCACTGTTCCTTTATCCGTCACAATGTCAGAACAATTGAATCTGTTCAGAGAAATCGTTAAGGGAAGAGCGAGAAACGCCTCAGTGACTAAGACCTCTGTTAAATAAAGCAGGATAAATTTCTGGTCCTATAGAGAACCTACTGACGAATCTTTCCCGAATCTAATCTTTTCATTATTTTAAAAATCCACTTGAAAAATTCAATGTGAATGCTAAAAAACAATTACTTTTCCTAATATCAAATAATGGTATATGTATTAGTTTTGTTATTTGTCTTGAGCAACATTATTGCAGTTGAATTATGTGATAAAAGGAGATGAATAATGCCTAAAAAATATGTTGTTGGGATTGATGTTGGCACTGGGAGCGTTAGAGCTGGGATTTTTGATTTGAGTGGGAAACAATTAGCAATTGCAGTTGAAGCGATTAAAATATGGTATCCTGCGACTGATTTTGTCGAACAGAGTTCTGAGAATATCTGGCAAGCTGTATGCAAAACAGTGAAAGCGGCTATGCGAAAGTCTAAAATTAAACCCAACCAGGTCGTTGGTATAGGATTTGATGCTACTTGCTCGCTTGTTGTCCTCGATAAAGATGCAAATCCTATAAGCGTTTCTCCTTCGGGAAATCCTGAACAAAACATTATCGTATGGATGGATCATCGAGCAATGAAACAAGCAGAGCGAATCAATGCGACGCATCATAAAGTTCTGCGATTTGTCGGAGGAAAAATTTCTCCCGAAATGGAACCACCCAAGATTTTATGGTTGAAAGAGAATATGCCAAAAACACTCAAGCAAGCAGGATATTTTATAGACCTTGCTGATTATCTTAGTTTTCGGGCAACTGGAGACGAAACGCGTTCTTTATGCACCACTGTTTGTAAGTGGACTTATCAAGGACATTTGCCCGCGGATAAAAAAAGCGATAGTATTGGCAGATGGGATGGAAGTTTCTGGAATAAGATAGGGCTTTCGGAATTTACCAAGGAAAAATTTGTTCGTATTGGCACGAGAGTTCGACCTATGGGCGAACCACTAAGTTCAGGATTAACATCTATAAGTGCCAGAGAATTAGGTCTCAAGGCAGGTACTGCTGTAGCTGTTGGGATTATTGATGCACACGCAGGAGGTTTAGGACTTTTGGGAATAAAAACTGGCAAGGGCAAAATAACGCAAGCAATGATTGAAAGACGACTTGCTCTTATTTGTGGAACATCGACCTGTCATATGACTGCAAGTCGATCACCTTTTTATATAAATGGAATCTGGGGACCGTATTTTTCTGCGATGATACCGGGAATGTGGCTAACAGAGGGAGGGCAATCAGCTACAGGCTCTTTAAT
>CAZYWQ010000060.1:0-10783 GCA_964651675.1 uncultured Candidatus Sumerlaeota bacterium
TCTTAACTCTCTTGTTACTGCTCCAAATATTCTTGTTCCGATAGGCTCTTTATTAGCGTTTATTAAAACAGCCGCATTACTATCGAATTTTATATAGGAACCGTCGTCTCTACCTATTTCCTTTCTTGTTCTGACAATGACTGCCTTGACGACATCACCCTTCTTTACATTAGCATTAGGAGCTGCTTCCTTGACGGAAGCTACGATAATATCACCAATACGAGCATACTTACGCCTTGTACCGCCTAATACCTTAAAACATTTTATCTTTTTTGCACCAGAATTATCCGCCACTAATAAACTTGTTCCTTCTTGAATCATTGTTCGTATCCTTCATATCGCCTTATTTTGCTTTCTCTACTATTTCAGTCAATCTCCATTTTTTAAGTCGACTCATAGGTCTTGACTCTGCAACCTTAATAACATCTCCTATTTTGCATTCGTTTCTTTCATCATGAGCATATAATTTTGATCTTTTGCGAACATACTTTTTGTATTTCGGATGCTTAATGAGTCGTTCAACTTCTACAACAACTGTTTTGTTAGGCTTGTTGCTTATAACTCTGCCTGTTTTTGTTTTTCTTTTACCGCTCTCTTTCATTCCTTATTTCCCTCCAGCCGAAGCTTTCTGAAGTTCCTTTTCTTTTTCAGTTATTAAGGTTTTAACTCTTGCCAATCCACGCTTCATATATCTTATCTTCACATTGTTCTCAATGCCACCTGTCACCATTTTGAATCTTAATAAGCGTATCTTTTCCACCGTTTCTTTCTTAACATCTTTTAAGACATCTAATTCGAGTTTTTTTAACTCGTCCATTTGTAGTTTTTTCAATTCATCGTCTTTCATCATCTATACCTCATCTGACAACCGTTGGTTATCTTATAACGAATTTGGTTTTAATGGGTAATTTATGGGAAGCTTTTCTTAAGGCTTCCCGAGCGACTTTTTCCGGAACACCTTCGAGTTCGAACATTATTCTTCCGGG
Organism: uncultured Candidatus Sumerlaeota bacterium; assembly: GCA_964651675.1. GTDB lineage: Bacteria > Sumerlaeota > CAZYWQ01 > CAZYWQ01 > CAZYWQ01 > CAZYWQ01. The sequence goes on from CAZYWQ010000060.1 coordinate 987, forward strand.
TTTTACTACAGCGACCCATTTTTCAGGATTTCCTTTTCCTTTTCCCATTCTTGTTTCAGCAGGTTTTAATGTTAATGGTTTATCGGGAAATATTCTAATCCAGACTTTTCCTGCTCTTTTCATAACCTTCGATAGTGTAATACGACAGGCTTCAATCTGCCTGTTTGAAATCCAGGCAAATTCCTGAGCCTGTAATCCATAGTCTCCAAAGCTTATCTCGTTACCTTTATAAGCTTTTCCTTTACGGAGATTCTTTTGTTGCTTTCTATGTTTTACTTTTCCCGGCATTAACATAATAAATAGCCCTCAAATTAATTAAGTCGTGGTATTATATTATAATCCTGTTTTTCTTTTATCGTATTCACCGTGATATATCCAGACCTTAACGCCAACAATTCCGTATTTTGTCTTTGCTTCAGAGAAACCATAGGAGACATTCGCTCTTAAAGTATGTAAAGGAACTCTTCCGTCCCTGTACCATTCTGTTCTTGCCATTTCGGCTCCACCTAATCTACCCGAGCAACTTATCTTGACTCCCTGCGCTCCCATCTTTAATGAAGCTGCAACTGTTTTCTTCATCGCTCTTCTAAAACTTACTCTCTTTAACAACTGAGAGGCAACTCCTTCCGAAACTAATTGAGCATCAAGCTCTGGTCTTTTTACTTCGCTAATATATATCGAAATGTTTTTTCCTGTTTTACCTTCTAAATCCTTTCTTAGATCTTCTATTTCTTCTCCTTTTCTACCTATAACCATTCCTGGTCTTGCTGTGTGAATTGTTATCTTGGCTTTACTGGAGGCTCTTTCTATTTCAACTCTTGAAATGCCTGCAATATAAAATCTTTTCTTGATGTGGTTTCTAATCTTCAAATCTTCATGTAATAAATCAGCATAATCTCTCGTAGCAAACCACTTCGATTCCCAATCTTTTGTTAAAACTAATCTAAATGATTTTGGATGAACCTTTTGTCCCACAAATGCCTCCTTAATCTTTTGTCTCTAAAATTACGGTTATATGACTCGTTCTTTTTCTAATTGTTGTAGCACGACCCATTGCCCTTGGCATATATCTTTTCATTGTTGCTGCTCCATCTACTTTAACTTCGGATACTATCATTTCTTCGGCATTTTTAATCTTTCTGTCTGTTGCATTAGCCATTGCTGACTCTACGATCTTTTTTATAATCAAAGCTGCTTTTTTTGGAGTAAACTCCAATAATGTTATTGCTTCCTGAGCGCTTAATCCTTTAACTAAGTCAGCAACCAGACGCGCCTTTCTTGGCGACACTCTTATATATCGTGACATTGCTTTACTTGTTTCCATTGCCTAACTCCGAGTAAGCTTTTTTACTTAACTTTTGTTGTCTTTTCTGATTTTGCTCTATGTCCTCTAAAAGTCCTTGACGGTGCAAATTCTCCTAATTTGTGTCCAACCATATTTTCTGTTATGAATACCGGAATAAACTTTTTGCCATTATGCACAGCAAAAGTCAATCCTACCATTTCTGGTGAGATTAGCGATCTTCTTGACCAAGTTTGAATGACTTTTTTATCTCCCGTATCAATTGCAGTTCTTACTCTTTTTATTAAATGCTCATCTATAAAAGGACCTTTTTTTAGAGACCTGCCCATTTTATTTTCCTTTTGCCTTTATTATATATTTGCTTGAGTGTTTTTTCTTCTTTCTTGTTTTATAACCTTTTGTTGGTTTACCCCAGGGTGTACAGGGATGTCTTCCACCGGATGTTCTTCCTTCTCCTCCACCGTGAGGATGATCGACTGGATTCATTGCTACTCCTCTTACTGTCGGTCTTATACCCAACCATCTTGCTCTTCCTGCCTTTCCAATCGATACATTTTCATTATCAAGATTACTTACCTGTCCAATTGTTGCCTTACACTCTTCGGGTATCAGTCTAACTTCTCCTGAAGGGAGTTTAAGATGAACATATCCCTTATCTCTTGCTAAAACCTGTGCATAGGAGCCAGCAGACCTAATCATTTGTGCGCCTTTTCCTTTTTTCATCTCAACACAGTGTACGAGTGTTCCAAATGGAATGTTTTTCAACTGCATTGCATTGCCTGGTTTGACATCTACCTGCTCACCCGAAACAACAACACCACCAACTGTTAGTTTGTGTGGCGCAATGATATATCTTTTTTCTCCGTCTTTATATTTTAACAGCGCTATTCTTGCCGATCTGTTTGGATCATATTCTATCGATTCAACTACGGCTTCGATATTATCCTTATCTCTTTTGAAATCGATAACCCTATAACTTCTTTTATGTCTGCCACCTAAATGTCTCGTGGTAATTCTTCCCTGATTGTTTCTTCCACTTTTATTTTTAAGTGGAACAATTAAGGATTTCTCACCTTTGGAACGAGTAATTTCCGCAAAGGTCACTGTGGACATTTTTCTACGCCCTGGTGATGTCGGCTTATAGGTTTTAATTGCCATCTTGCTCAACCTCTATAACTAAAATAATTCGATTTTATATCCTTCTTGCAATGTTACTATTGCTTTTTTCCTATCTCTTCTTTTGCCTTCTTTGTATCTTACTCTTTTTACTTTTCCTTTAACGACACTTGTATTAACGCTTTTTACTTTGACATTAAAGATCTTCTCGACAGCATTTTTTACTTCTATTTTATTGGAAGTTTTAGGTATCTCAAAAACATACTTAGGATTTTTTTCATTAATTGCCTGTAGTATATTACTCTTTTCAGTCACCCATGGTTTCAATAGAACCAAATTCGGGTCTTTCATTTTAATATCTCCTCAATCTTTTTAGCACTTTCTTTTGTCAAAACCAGGTTATCACAGTCTAATAGGTCAAATATATTTATATTGTTATATGGGACCATTCTTACCTTAGGCAAATTCCTGCAGGATAATAATGCATTTTCATTGTTGTTCTCAACAATGAATAGTGTTTTCCCTTCAAGTTTTAGTCCTTTAAGGAAACTAATGAAATCTTTGGTTTTTGGCTTATCAAATTTTATACTGTCTAAAATTCTTATCTTTCCATCTTTCTGCAAAGCTGATAAGGCTGATCTTAATGCGCCCTTTCTCTTTTTCACAGGTATGTTCAGATAGTATGAGCGTGGTCTTGGACCAAATGTAACACCGCCACCTTTCCATATTGGTGATCTAATAGTACCTGCCCTTGCTCTACCTGTGCCTTTTTGTCTCCAGGGTTTGGCACCACCACCACGCGCTTCAGCCCTTGTCTTCGTCGATGCAGTTCCACTTCTCTGATTCCCAAGATATTGGTTCAATACTTCTCTTATTAAAACTTCATTTATTTCACAAGCAAATACACTGTCATCCAGCTTGACTTTACCTTTGGACTTTCCCTCTTGTGATAAAACACCTAACTCAGGCATTACTTCCTCCAATTATTTCCTTTTAAGTGATTTTATTGCTTTTGTAACTACTAAATAACCATTGTTGGGACCTGGAACACAACCTTTGACTAAAATCAGGTTTTTCTCTTTATCTATCTTCACGATATTCAGATTCTGCGTGCAAACCTGAACATTTCCCATATGTCCGGGACCAGGCATATTTTTGAGAACTCTTGAAGGATAAGCACTTGCACCGAGAGAACCTGTTCTTCTATGGTATCTTGAACCATGCGACATCGGTCCACGAGAAAAATTATGCCGTTTTATCGCACCTGCAAATCCTTTCCCTTTCGACTTTCCTCTTATATCTACAAGCTCACCTTCATTGAATATCTCTACAGTAAGCTGATCACCGATTTTATATGTTATTTCTTCACCATTTAACCTAAATTCTTTTAATATACGACAAGGATTGATATTTGCCTTTTTATAAGTACCTTCTAAAGGTTTATTAAGGTGTTTCTTCTTTCTATTACCATATCCTAACTGGATCGAATTATAGCCTTCTTTCTCTTTTGTACAAATACGAACAATAGGACAAGGACCTGCTTCTATTATAGTTACGGGAATAACACAGCCTTTTTCATCAAAAATCCTTGTCATTCCTATTTTTCTACCAAGTAACCCCAATGGCATTAAAATAACCTCCTCGTCTTATATAAATAAATATATAACATTTGAAAAAACTGCTTTATTAAAGTTAAAAATTTATACTTGTCAATATTATAATTGAAAAAAACATAATATTTTACTACAAAAAATGGTTTCGCTTCGAATCAACTACATTTTAATCTCGACATGGACTCCAGCAGGTAAATCAAGTTCTGTTAGTGCGTCCATTGTTTTCTGATTTGGTTCGAGAATATCAATCAGTCTCTTATGAACCCTCATTTCGAATTGCTCTCTTGATTTTTTGTCGATATGAGGAGACCGCAACACCGTGTACCTGCTAATTTTCGTTGGCAATGGAATGGGACCAACAATCTTCGCTCCTGTTCGCCTGACAGCCCCAACAATCTCCTTTACCGATTGATCCAGAAGTCTGTAATCGAATCCTTTGAGCGAAATTCTTATAACTTGCTCATTCATTTTTAACCTCTCTCGTTTCCATTTAATGTATCTTTATCTAAAATTCGTTTTCGTATTCTAAACAGCAACCACAATGTGTTCAGCAACTTCCTTCGGGACTTCTTCATAGTGTGAAAATTGCATCGTGTATGTAGCCCTTCCTTGTGTCAAAGAACGCAAATTCGTTGCATATCCAAACATCTCTGATAAAGGAGCCAGAGCATCTATAATTTGTAAATTGTTTTTAATTCTTGTTTCTTCAACTCTCGCTCGTTTTGAGTTTAAATGTCCTAAAACATCACCAAAATATTCTACTGGTGTTACGATTTCAACCGCCATCATAGGTTCAAGTAAAACGGGTTTACATTTCCTTGCTCCTTCTCTGAACGCTATTGATGCGGCAATTTGAAATGCTAATTCTGATGAATCTACGGAATGATAGGAACCATCGGTTAATGTAACTTTAACATCAACAATCGGAAATCCTGCTAATACGCCGTTTCTGATTGCTTCGATAACTCCTTTTTCAACAGCAGGAATGTATTCTTTGGGTATTGTTCCTCCGACTATTTTATTCGAAAAAGAGAAGCCTCTTCCGGGATCCTGTGGTTCAATCTTAATCGCAACATGTCCATACTGTCCTCTTCCACCAGTTTGCTTGATGAATTTTCCTTCCTGAACAGTCGAACCTCTTAAAGTCTCCCTATAAGCAACCTGAGGTCTGCCTACATTCGCATCAACACTGAATTCTCTGCGTAGTCTATCGATTATTATCTCAAGGTGAAGCTCTCCCATACCGGAGATAATGGTCTGCAATGTTTCTTCATTTACTTTTATTCTAAAGGTGGGATCTTCTGCGGCAAGCTTTGCCAATGATGCCGAAAGTTTATCCTGATCAGCTTTGGTTTTAGGTTCTATGGCGATGGAGATGACAGGTTCTGGGAAATGCATTGCTTCAAGTGTAATTGGATGGTCAAAATCACTTAATGTGTCGCCTGTAGTTGTATTTTTCAGACCAACCACAGCGACTATTCCACCTGTATAAACTCCTTGAATCTGTTCTCTGTCATTGGCATGCATTAATAATAGTCTTCCGATTCTCTCATTTGTATCTCTCGTAACATTGTATGCAAATTCGCCTGTTTTCATTGAGCCTGAATAGACTCTTATATATGTCAATTTCCCAACATACGGATCTGTAGCAACCTTGAAAGCTAAAGCTGAAAATGACTCTTTATCATCAGGATTTCTTAGAATTTCTTCACCGCTATTAGGATCTCTTCCTTTGATTGGAGGTAAATCCTTTGGAGAAGGTAAATAATCAACAATCGCATCGATCAATTTTTGAACGCCTTTATTTTTAAATGCACTACCACAAAAAACAGGTGTAATTTTTGCCCGAAGAGTAGAAGCCCTGATACCGACTTTTAGATCATCTATTGAAACGGAGTCTCCATCAAGATACTTTTGGAGAAATTCATCATCATATTCTGCAATGGACTCTAACATTTTTTCTCTGTATTCATTAGCTTTTTCCTGATACTCTTCTGGTATATCTCTCGCCTCATATTTTACACCATGAGAAGTATCATCCCAGTAATAAGCTTTCATTTCAATTAAATCGATTATGCCCTCGAAATTTGCTTCGCAGCCAATTGGCAACTGCATAGCAACAGGATGAGCATGGAGTTTTGTCTTCATTGCATCAATTGTTCCAAAAAAATCCGCTCCAATTCTATCCATTTTGTTTACGAAGGCGATTCTTGGGACTTTATACCTGTCAGCCTGAAGCCATACGGTTTCTGACTGTGGCTCGACACCTCCAACTGCACAGAATAAGGCTACAGCACCATCAAGTACTCTGATAGAACGCTCAACTTCGACTGTAAAATCCACATGACCGGGAGTATCGATGATATTGATGACATATCCTTGCCAACTACATTGAGTAGCTGCGGAAGTAATCGTAATGCCTCTTTCTTTTTCCTGAGGCATCCAATCCATCTGAGCATCGCCTTCATCGACTTCACCGGTTTGATGAATCACACCTGAATAAAACAGAATCCGCTCAGTAGTAGTCGTTTTACCGGCATCTATATGCGCCATAATGCCTATGTTTCTTAGTTTTTCTATCGGATGCCTGCGAGACACCTTAGTTCATCCTTTCAATGCTTGAAATATATCTACAAAAGAAAAGCAACCTTCTCGTTAATTCTTATTTTAAGTTGAAGGTTGCTCTCTAATCAGTGATTTATATTTATTACCACCTATAATGAGCAAATGCCTTATTGGCTTCAGCCATCTTATGCGTATCTTCTCGTTTTTTTATCGATAGCCCAGTTTTTTTATAGGCATCGACCAATTCGTTTGCCAATCGTTCTCGCATTGTTTTTTCTGCCCTCGATTTGGCATAAGATACTATCCACCGTATTGCCAATGACTGTCTTCGTTCAGGCCTAACTTCGACAGGAACCTGATAAGTGGCTCCTCCGACCCTTCTCGATTTGACTTCTAATAAGGGTTTGACATTTTCAATCGCCTGATTGAAGACATCAATTGATTCTCCTTCAACTTTCTTGCTAATAATTTCTAAAGCACCGTAAAAAATACCGGATGCAACATCTTTTTTACCTTCAAACATCAAACAATTAATGAATTTCGTAACAAGAATACTATTATATTTTACATCTGGTAAAACTTCTCGTTTAATAGGTCTTTTCCTTCTTGGCATTAACTATGCCTCCCAACTTTTTTAAACATAAGAAAAAGGGTTACTTACTTCTAACCCTTTTAATAAAGTTGCAATTGTTATTTCTTTGCCTGTTTTGTTCCATATTTGGAACGCGCTTGTTTCCTGTTCTCAACACCCATTGTGTCTAATGCACCCCGAACCACTTTGTACCTTATACCTGGGACATCTTTCACTCTGCCACCTCTGATAAGAACAATGGAGTGCTCCTGCAAATTGTGACCCTCGCCAGGTATATAAGCCGTTACTTCCATTCCATTGGTCAATCTGACCCTCGCAACTTTCCTTAGCGCAGAATTCGGCTTCTTTGGAGTCGTTGTATAGACTCTCAAACAAACACCTCTTTTCTGAGGACCTTCGTTTAGCGCAGGTGTCTTTTTCTTTTTTAGTTGTTTCTTTCTACCATGTCTAATTAATTGACTAACTGTTGGCATAAAAAAAACCCCTCTCTTTTTTCTTTTTGGGGTTGGGTTAATTCCCCACCGTCTCATATCGCTCAACTACTATTCAGAAGAGCTGTTTAAGGCTTTTGCCATTAGAAAAAGTGGGCAAAAGCTACCACAGTATTTTTACCCTTGTCAAGTGGTTTTTGATAATTTATTCCATTTTTTTCAATGGTTTTTGTACTGATTTAAGAGACGATTTTTTCAAAGAAAATATTAATACTTTTTTCAATTCTTTTGTCAATAGGATTTTAGGAATATTTTTATATTTGTTGGTTATATGAATTAAATTCTGACAGTTATAACTTTAGATATTTCAATAATGTATGAATAGGTTATTTTAAGATTGCATAATCAAACATTGTGTTTTTTTATCAGTTGATTATTGGGCTCATAATTTCGTCTTCATTATTTACTTCTTGCTAATAAACGATGGAATGATTTAATTATTATTTAATTATGAATAAAATTGATAATTCTCGTAAAAATTTCGGCTTGTTTCCAGAAGTTTTGATTGTATTATTAATCACTTTTGTTGCATTGATCATCAGAGTGTATAAACTCGATGAAATTCCGCCAGGGAATTGGTACGATGAGGCTATTAACGGTCTCGACGCCTTATCTATCCTGAAATCTAAAATTCCTCCAATTTTCTTCTCGACTGAGGGTCATCCGAGAGAAGCTCTTTATATGTATCTGACTCTTCTGACATTTAAAATATTCGGTGTTTCATATATTACTTTGAGACTGACAAGTGTTATTGTCGGAACACTCACGATTCCAATATTGTATTTGTTCGCAAAGGAATTTTTTGATAGAAAAACAGCGTTTCTATCGATTATTATTTTGACTGTCTTTAGATGGCATATCCATTTTAGTCGTCTTGCATTCAGAACCGTATTGACTCCGCTGTTTTTACTCCTTGTATTCTATTTTCTGAAAAAAGGATTTGTAAAAAAGAAAACGATATTTTTCATTGTCGCTGGAATTTGCTTTGGACTTGGTTTCTATACATATTTGGCTTTCCGATTAATTATTCTTATACTTGTTATCTATCTCATTGCTGAATTTAGAAAATATTCGGTTAAGGAATATTCAAGGTATCTGTTTCTGTTCATATTATCAGCAATTATTATTTTTGTGCCACTCTTGGTCGATTATGTCATTCATCCTTTTCATCTTTTTGGGAGGTCGCAGGAAATATCATTGTTTAAAAACGGATTCGCAGATGGAATAAATCTGATTTTGTTGAATATGAAAAATGTTGCGATGATGTTTGCTTTCAAAGGTGATCATGTCGCTAAACACAATATCCCTTTCAAACCTGTATTCGATCCGATCATCGCAATGATATTTTATCTCGGATTGACAATGTCTATCTTGAAGATGAAAAAATCGCCTTCTTATTTGCTCATAGTTAGCTGGTTCTTCGTAATGCTTCTTACGACCATCTTATCCTATGGATCGCCGAATATGCTGAGATCATTCGCTATTACGCCTGTGTGCGCTATTTTCATTGCAATTGGCATTTATACGATAACGGATAAAATGAAAAATAAATTTTCATCACATCTATCTGTGATTTTTATTGTAATCATCCTCTGCTATTTCTCATTAATAGAACTCCACCGATATTTTGTGATTTGGGCTCATCATCCCAAAACCTATCTCGAATTTAACACAAATTTCGCTGATGCTGCGAGGACATTGAATGAAGTTTATACAAACGAATCTATATTTGTCTACGAACCATTATTTAAACATCCGACTTTTAATTTTGAGACCGTAAATTACAAATCGAAATATGCTACATTTAGACGAAGAGAAGATGGAGAGTTTCAATTCTCTCAGGAACCCACAAAAGGCTCATTAATTCTTGCTACTGACTGGGATGGGATATACAATTCGTATTTATGGAAGCATTATCCGGATGGGAAAATAATTGGTGGCTTCAAACTTCCTGATAATCATCTTTGGGCAATCGTTTTTCAGGTTGATTAGGGGAATATTATATTTAAAAAATTTTCTAAATATTTTGTTAAAAGTTCTCTGATAGATTTTTCCAACCTTCACTTTTATATGTTTCCTCTATATTCTTACATTTTTCCTCTGTATCAAGCTCTACT
>CAZYWQ010000061.1:0-10698 GCA_964651675.1 uncultured Candidatus Sumerlaeota bacterium
GACTTGTATGATTCCGGGATAACATCTCCTATAAATCCCGGGAAGATCTCACATATGATTGTAGCGGAGATTGATGGTGATAATCAGGATGAAGCTATAATAAATTTCGGATGTGGATATGGTGCTTTTGTATACGGTTATTTACTTGAGCCTTTGAAATTTATCGCCACTTCACCGGAAGATTTTATGCGGTTTAATCTTCATAACACTGGTGTGGATCAGGTACTTTTCGATTTCGCCTGTTATGATGATGCGCATTATTGGGTGGACTTTTCAACAAATTATCTTTTCACGAATGAAAGCCCATTATTTTGGACAATTGGAAATGTAGATGGCGATGTAGTGGATGAGGTTGTGTATACTTTGTCAGATGGTTTGTATCTATATGATGGAACCCATTCAAAAATTCATCCATTACCTGCAAGATATGTGGTTTGTGCTGACATTGATGGTGATACAGAAGATGAGCTTCTAGTGGCATTCAATGCCTATTACGGATTGTGGGTTTATGATGTGGGAACGACTTCCTGGACACAGATGCTCACTTCTTTTCCAAAACTTGTTGTTAAGGCACAACTTGATACGGATATAGCGGATGAAATAGCTTATGATATTAATAAGCAGGGATTGTATCTATACAATGAGGGTGTTACAAAGAATATTAATCCGGTGACTTGTGAATCTATTCTTCCTGTCGATGCCAATCTGGATGGTATCGATGAACTATACATAGATTTTGGACCACAGTATGGTGTATATAAATATGATTTGGGTACATTCACACAGATTAATCCTGTTAGTCCTGAGTATATGGTCGAAATGCAGGGTAATGGAGATTCTACTGATCCGATGGACTTCAGCGATAGACAGGAAGAGATTGCTTTTGACTTTGGTTCTTCAATGGGAATTTGGATTTGCGACTATGACAATTTCCATTTCCCCGGCTCCCATAACTTTAAACAGATTCATACATCTACTGCCGAAGAGATTATAGCACTGGATGTTGATGGTGATAATAATATTGACGGAGGATTTGAAAAGCCAAATGAGCTTGCCATTGATTTTGGTCCTTCTTATGGTCTTTATCTTTATGACAACGGCGAATATAGGTTATTAAATCCGATTAGCCCTGAGTTTATTGAAAGAGCATATTATTACACACGAGGTTGTGAGAGGTTAGTGGTGGATTATGGTCCTTCTTATGGTCTTTACCTTGTTGATGCCTGGGATAATGCAATTAGTCATACAAGGATTCACACTCTCAGTCCTGAATATGTTGTCTTAGCAGATCTAAATGGTGATTGCTCGGAGCTTGTAGTTGCTGATTTCGGTCCTTCTTATGGATTATGGTTTTATTATGGGGGTTGGGTCCAAATAAACACTATCAGTCCCGTTAATGTATGGAGGAGTAATATCGATGATGATGCACCTGATGAACTAATTATTAACTATGGTTCCGCTTATGGTACTTATATTTATGAACTCTGGTATCAACATTACAAACTGAGTAATGTTGCAGCTGAGGATGTTATCGCTGCCGACATTGATAATGATGATATAGATGAATTATTCATCGATTATGGTTCTGGTTATGGATTGTATCTGTACGAATATGATCCTTCTGGAGGGGGAGATCCAAACGCAGGCACTCATACGAAACTTAATTCAGTAAGTCCGGAGGGTTTTGCAAAAGGTAATCTTGATAAAGATGCTAATATGGAGATTATTGTCGATTATGGACCATCTTATGGAACTTATATATACAATGGAGTTGCACCAACAAAGATAAATACAGTAAGTCCTATAAGGATGAGTGTTGCCGATGTTGACGGTGATGATGTCGAAGAGGCAATATTTGATTTTGGTGGAGGATATATTGGCATCTGGCTATATGACTATGTCGACAACACCTGGTCGAAACTAAGTCCTCATAGTGCATCAATTATTCCTGTGGATATTCAGTAAGACAATAATGTATGCGTTCTTATAAAATAATTTTTAAGCCCCGAAGGGGCGACAGCCTTTAGCCCCGTCCGTAAGGGCGGGGTATAAAAATATGGTGTATTAAAAAAAGGGGACAGACGTGTATCGTCTGTCCCCTTTTTTTACAAGCTCCGAAGGAGCAAAAGAGATTAAGAAATACTGAATAAGACAATAGTTTCATTATGAATTTCTTACAATCAAAAAATCCTTTACATCATCCGAGATTTATGATTAATTTTGTCTTGAAGAAATTGGATTAGAAAGGTGTGGAAAGTTTTTTGGAACCTCCTCCGTGTAGGTGCATTTTCGATAGTGTTTACTTGGTTTTGACTGCTTTGAAATCAGGTTCTATCTTGGACATCAAACTAAATAACCTTTTTCATATCATCCTGGGCGAGATCGATATCGCTCATTTCTCTCAGGAATTCTATTCTATTACTACAAGCATTGTTTTACTAATTGTTTTTTTGAGTCTGTCCTTTTTCTTTTCAGGTTCTGAGACAAGTATCTTCTCCATTAATCCAATTACTCTAAGGCGAATCAAGGAGAAATACGGTAAACTCGCCAATCCTCTGCGTTTTCTTCTGAAAAAACCCGAAGATACTATCACAACTATTCTCATCGGGAATATGGTTGTGAATATTGCCTTTACATTGATAGCAGCATCTCTTATTTTTCGGACTATTGGAAAATCAGCTCTGGTAATTTTCGTTGTTAATTCAATTGTTATTACTTTCATAATCCTTTTATTCGGAGAAGTGACTCCAAAATCGATAGCTGTGATTAATGCAGAATCTCTTGCACCATTTGTCGCTTATCCAGTTTATTTTTTTTACTTCCTTTTCTCTCCTGTGCGATTGGTTTTGTCTCTTATCACAAGGCTTCTGGCAATTTTTTTCAAAAAGGATATTTATCAGGATATCTACACAGAGCGTGATATAAGAGCACTTGTTTCGATGAGTGAGCAGCAGGGTGTTTTGGATAAAGAGGAGCGGGAGATGATTGAGGGCGTCTTCGATTTGGGTGAAAGCACTGCTGAGGATGTGATGACTCATAGAACCGAAATCGAATGTTATGATGTAAAAACACCTGATGAGAAAATAAAATCTATTGTTAGGACCTGCCGTCATACCCGTTTGCCGATTTATGAAGAATCGAGTGATTCGATTGTTGGCATTCTACACATTAAGGATGTGTTACTGAATCCTGAAAAACCCTATAAAGAATTCTTAAGAGAACCTTATTTTATTCCGCCTTCTAAAAAGCTCGTGGATTTACTCAAAGAGTTTCAGGAGTCTTCGATCCAGATTGCAATTGTTGTTGATGAATTCGGCGGTACTGATGGCATTGTAACGATCACGGATATTCTTGAGGAGATTGTCGGAGATATAAGAGACGAAGACGATGTTGAAGAAGAGGAAGAAATAAAAAAGCTGGATGTAAACAAGTACCTTGTGGATGGTCAGATTGATATTGATGAATTGAATGAAAAGCTTCCATTATCTCTTCCAGAAGAGGATTATAGAACACTCGGTGGTTTAATTATTAACGAATTAGGTGAGATTCCGCATAAGGGACAAGAACTGATCATCAATAAATGCAAACTTACTGTCGTAAGAGTTACCAAAAGAACCATTACTAAAGTTTTAGTTGAATTTAAAAGGGAAAAAGAAAAGTCAGAATAATGAGTAGTCTTCTTATTCTTTACATATTTGTAACGGTATTAATGATTTTAGGAGCAGGTTTCTTTGCTGGTTCGGAGACGGCAAGTATTTCGATCAATGAGGCAAGACTGCATAGTTTGGTAGAATCGGGTGATAAGAAGGCACAGATTATAGATGGATTACTCAAAGATAAAAAACAATTCATCGGAATGACGCTTGTTGGGACAAATATTTGTGTTGTGGTTGGAACACTTATTGCAGAAAGAATTTTTCAAGTGGTATTGCACTCTGATACCTTCTTAAAAGTTTCCGAGACTATTCAAGGGATTAAATTACCTGAGACAGATGTCATCACACTATTAGTTATGACACCGATTTTTCTAATAACGAGTGAGATTATACCCAAAGTAGTTTTTCGCTATAAGGCAAATTCTATTTTGACAGCACTGGCACAATTAATGCGGCTTTTATGTTCATCGCTTTCATTTATAGTCAATTTCATCTCGTTTCTATCCGACAAAATTATAAGTATCTTTGGTTATACCGGGTCATCAAAGGCGTTTCTTATCTCAAGGAAGGAATTCAAATTAATGGTGGAAGAAGGAGAAAAATGGGGAACAATTGAAACAGTTGAAAGGCGGATGATTCACGGGATACTTGATTTGGATAGGATGACAGCTCAAGAGATAATGGTTCCGATTATTGATATTCAATTGATAAGAATGAACGAGTTATCGATTGAAAATATAAAGGGATTAGCCATTAAATCGGGATTTTCAAGATTCCCTGTTTATGAGGATAGGGTTGATGACATTAAGGGTTATGTGGATGTCTATGATGTGATGAGCTTAAGGCAAAGTGAGGCAGTTGACCTAAAAAGATACATAAGAAAACCACCTTATGTGCCTGCATCAAAACCCTTAGATGATTTGTTACGAGATTTTCTTGTTTCTAAATTGAGTGTCGCTGTTGTGGTGGATGAATACGGCAGTTGTGTTGGTTGGGTTTCAAGAGAAGACATAATCGAGGAGGTTGTGGGTGAGATTAAGGATGAGTTTGATAGATTGGAACAGTATTTCAATAAGGTCAGTGATACTGTCTATATTATTAACGCAGGTGTAAATGTAACGGAATTTAATCTAAGATTTAACGCAGATATTCCGATAGGAATGTATAAGACAATTGCTGGGTTCTTATTGAATCGATTTGGCAGAGTTCCTAATGAAGGAGAAAAGATTAATTTTGGGAACTTTTTGTTTGAAATTTTAGAAATCAGAGGTCATAAGATTTCGAAAATTCGACTAACGATATCTAAAACTAAGTAAAAGAAAGAGACTATTATGGGTGTTGATATTGATAAATACCTCGAGATGGCATTTCGCAAAAAGGCATCGGACATACATATAAGAGCCGGGCGTAAATCACGGATTAGAATTGATGGTGATCTGGAAATATTTGAAGAATTAGAGCTTTCAGAGGAAGAAACTTGGAATTACTTAAGCTCGATTCTTTCTAAAGAACAAATAGAACAGTATAAGGCAACTAAAGAGCTTGATTTTGCTTATACCTTGAAAGACATCTGCAGAATCAGGGCTAATCTCTTTAGACAAAGAGGAATGCTCTGTGCATCGCTGAGACTGATACCTCTACGAATTCCAACTCTCGAAGAACTTTATCTTCCACCTGTTACCTATAACTTCGTCAAGTTGGAAAAAGGATTGGTACTTGTAACAGGACCAACAGGATGTGGTAAGTCAACTACACTTGCAGCAATGATTAATCATATTAATCAGCATCGCAAATGCCATATTATGACAATTGAGGATCCCATTGAATTCGTCTATAATGATAATCTTTCTACGATTAGTCAAAGGGAAGTAAGACTTGATACGAATACTTTTGCAGAGGCTTTAGTACATAGTTTCAGGCAGGATCCTGATGTAGTCTTGATTGGTGAGATGAGAGACCTTGAAACGATGCAAACAGCCATTACACTTGCCGAGACAGGGCACCTGACATTTTCCACACTTCATACTGACCATGCCGCCCAAACGATTAACAGAATCATCGATTCATTTCCACCACACCAACAAACTCAAATAAGAATGCAGCTTGTCGTATCACTTCAGGGGATTATCACCCAAAGACTACTACCTATGAAAGGGAAAAAAGGGAGAGTTGTAGCGAGAGAAATACTTGTTGCGAACTCAGCCGTGAGAAATCTTATTCGAGAAGGCAAAATTCAGCAGATTCATTCAGCCATTCAAACAGGGGTAGAGGATGGAATGGTTACATTGAATCAATCACTCGGATTTCTATATGAAAAGGGATTAATAGCCTACGAGACAGCTATAGCTGCATCTTACGACCGAAAATCCTTTGCTGCCAAATACAGCTCCTGACTATTTTCAATTCAAGAACTATAGTGACTGTTTTTCTTTATACCCCACAATAAATTGTGGGGTTAATGAGAAATCGGAACTTGATTTCTAATTGTGACTTGTGAAAAACTGAGCAAATCTATGGATTCGATTTATCGAGCCCGTTAGTTTCTAAAGGATACCTTTAGAGCAGGTTTGATAATTCAAGCTCCGAAGGAGCTACAGAATCATATACACCGAAAATCTTACTAAATATAGGAATTATATTGCTTTGGAATCAGCGGATGTGATTCTCTAATAATCATTAAATAAAGAGGGGCAAATAAAAGGATTTTAAAAAAATCTTGACATATTAGACTCAAAATTTAAATTGAATCTAACATAATAAGTTAATATATATAATGATACCTGGAGGCATAAGAAATGACGAAAGCTGAAATAGCGAAAGTGGTAGCTAATAAAACGGGAATATCAAAAAAGATGGCTGCAAAAACTGTTGATGTTTTTCTTGATTGTATAAAAGACTCCCTGAAGAAGGGAGAAAAGGTATCTATAGTTGGTTTTGGAACATTTGACACAAAGACAAAACGACAAAGGAGTGGAAGGAATCCAAGAACGAGAACATCTATTATCATTCCTAAAAAGACAGTGCCTTATTTTAGGGCTTGTAAAGGATTGAAAAATATTAAAATATAATTATAGATCTTGGTGCTTTTTAATAGCAGTACCAATATTAGATAAAATTAAATAGGGCAATACGGATTTACAAAATTATTTGTTGGATACACATATTGATTTAATATCAAAGACTACTTGAAGGGGGTAGGCTATGAGTTCCTTTATCACGAATTTGGTAGTATTGGCAAGAATGCAACCGTATCAGATGTATCTGTTGATTGGCGGTGGAGCTTTGTTGGTAATAGCTATAGTAGCCAAGATTTTCCAGAAGAAATAGCCTTTTACCAATTTAATAGTCGTGTGAAGTTTATTTTTTTTACCCAAAAATGGTAAGGGAAGAATTGTAAATTCTTTCTTACAGATTGACACGGTTACCGAAGCTTCTACATATTTTCTTAAAGAAATAAAAGCAAACAAAATCTGTATCAGTCGATACAGGTTTTGTGTTTAGAATACCTTCTAATTGATAGAAGGTATTTTTTTATTGGGGTTTATTAATCTGTTGAGTGAACTTCCTCTGCATCATTATGTTGTAAGGGAACTCTTTCCTGATTTTATCGTTCCTTAATAATCCTTTCATAATTCAGCGCATTTTTTTCGATCGCTGGACATTTCAGAACAGGATTTCTGTCCTTTGATTTCATACAGTATCTTCTCATAAAGTCATCCTTAGACATAATGAAGATTTCTTATCGAGAAAGGAGAAAACGATGACGGTTGAATTGATAGAACATCAACAGGAATGTCTTAAGGAGGCATTCGTGGATAAAGAAGCAATGGTTATCAGGAATGTTGTACTTCTCGGGGCAGTCAGTAAAAATAATCGCATTTATTCTTCTAAGGCGATGCAAGAAGCAACTGATTTATATAATGGCATCAGGGCTTTTGCAAATCATCCTCCTATCGGTGTTAGTACAAAAAACGCAAGGGATATCAGAGACCTTATAGGCAAATTCACCTTTCCGAAATGTGAGGATAGCAAGATAAAGGCAGACCTTAAGTTATTACCTACAGCCAAATGGGTTATGGATATTGCTGAAAATATGCCCGGCACGGTTGGATTTTCTCATAATGCACTCGGTATTGTCGTTAGAAAGGATGGAAAAGAAATCGTTGAAGAAATAAAGGTGGTTAAGTCTGTAGACCTCGTGACTGAGCCTGCTACAACTGTCACTATGTTCGAATCAAAAGATGAAGATGGTAAGGATGAAACCGAAAAACAGAATGATGATAATCAGTCAGTTCAGGAATCAGGAGATGATAAAACTGATGAAAAAAGCGAGATGTTAGAAAAGGAAGAAAAGGATTCAGGAAAAAATGAAGATAAGAAACAGATTGTTCAGAAATTGTTAGAGGATAAGAAGATTCCTAAGGTGTTTATTACACCCTCAATTGTGGAAATAATTGCAAAGCTCAACACCCTGACAGAGATGAAAGACTTTATCACCGAATATGTCAAGTTAATAAGCATTACAAAAGCCCCCAATTCAAGCGAAAAAGATCCTGAAAGCCTTTTTAAGAAGATTTCTGAGACAACAGTTGATGATGATAAATTCATACAAGTTATTAAAAAGAGATAGGTTACGAAATTAGTCAACAAATTAATTAAGAAAGGAGAGATATTATGGCTAATGTTCACAGATTCAGGAGAAATACCCTGATTGAAGATGTTGTTCCTGTTGAAAGCGCAACGGTCATAGAGGTTGGAGACCTGGTTAAAACCGATGCAAATGGCTATTTAGTTCGTATGTCGGCAAATACAGACGATTTCTTGGGTGTAGCGATGAGTGCCTCTAAGAGCGGTGAGACAAACCCTGTAAGAGTAGCTGTAAGCGGTTATGGTGCTGTATTTGAGTTTCCATTAGCTACCGCAGGAACCGTCAAGTATGGTGATGAGATGGCTTTTTCTGCTGCTCAGGAAGTTACTCCAAAACTTTCATCAGAAACAGTTGTTGGGAAAGTCGTACAGGCTGGAACAAGTGTTTCTACTGTACTCATCAGAATCTAATTTTTCTGAAAAGATGTAATACGACATTTATGTCGCAATATTTCCACGAGATTAATCTCGTGTTACAAAAATAATAGGAGGTTATTATGTTAAGACAGGATTTAAGACAGCTCTATGAGTCTTGTGGTACTGATGAAAAAACCCGTCAGCAAGTTTTTTCAGAGAAGATAAAGAAATTGCTCGATGAAGATAAAATAAGTGTTAATGACTTCAGCTTAAGAGAGTTGTTTGAGGCTGTTGATTCGAGCACTTTTGGCATCGTAACCGGGAATCTTATTCATAAAACACTAATTGATAGTTATAGTGGTGCTGATATAATTAGTGATCAGTTGGTTACGAATATTCCGAGTAATAGACAGGAAGAGACAATAGTTGGATTTACTGCAACCGAATCACCGAAACTTGTGCCTGAAGGATTGGAGTATGAAGAGAGTTCTATCGGAGATAAGGGAGTAGGTGCACGCGCTGATAAGTATGGTAGGGTTATTTCCATTACTGAAGAGGCAGTAATGTTTGATCAGACAGGGCAGATTCTCAATTATGCTTGTGAGATAGGACAAAAAGCAGCTCAATATAAAGAGAAACTCATTATTGAAGGTGTTGTCGATTTGAACAGTAATGTTTATCGTCCGATCGTGAATGGAGAGCCTACTGCAACTGCACTTTACTCATCAGGTAATGGAAATCTTGTTACGAGTAATGGATTGAGTGATTATACAAATATCGAGTCAGCAAGACAACAATTTACTGGTTTCACGGATGAAAATGGTGATCCGATCTCTATCAGACCAAAGATTCTTCTTGTTCCATTTGCCCTTGAGACTACTGCAAGAAGAATATTAAATTCGATTGAGATTGAGGAACAGACAGGTGTGGATGGTTCAAGAACAACTCGTAGTCCGAACCCATTCAAAGATTCTTATCAGGTATTATCGAGTGTCTTTATGGATGGTGTTTCTACAACCAGTTGGTTCTTGGGCGATTTCAAAAGACAGTTTGGCTGGCAGGATGTAATACCTCTTCAGGTTTTGAGGAGAAAAAGCGGAAATGATGATGAATTTAAGCGTGATGTAGTTGCTCAATTCAAAGTGAGGTTTTTCGGTGGTGTGTTTGCTAAAGATGTTGTTTATGTAAAGAATACTGCTTGACGGATATTCTGGGCTTTGGATGTGTAAGGTTATTTACTTTACACATCCTTCTTTTTTATCGGAAAATATCTGGATTATAACACAGTTATCTTATTTATTATCAAATATTTATAAAATGGCAGGAGGATTGCAGATGGCATATACAAGTGATGAATTACAAACCAAGATAGAGGATATAGATGACAAGCTAAATGCCTTAACAGATTCCGATGTGATTGATTACCGAATAGGTGAAGAATATGTTACCAAGAGCGAATATGCCAAATATTTATTGGAACTGAGAAAACAATATGTAGAGGAATTGGATAGAATTTCTTCAGAATCAATCGATGGAATAGCCTATGAAATGGATGAGTTTGGCAGAGATAGATCAGATTATGGAGATTGATTTGGGCTTTTTATCTATTGAAACACATTTTTATAAATGAGGTATAGACAATGGTGAGTAGAGACGATTTGTTAAGCGATTTTGAGGATGTCATATTATCTGATTGGTGTGATGATGTCGTAGTAAAAAGGAATCAGCCAACATTAAATTCATTTGGTGAGCTTGAGGACAACTTCGTTATTATCTTACAGAATGGCGAGATTTCTGTAACCGGAAGGCTTCAGCCAAGGCATTACAAAAATAGGAGCAAAAGGGAGGAACAGGGAGTTACAATAACGGATGAAAGGCGATTATTTTTACCATATTATGCTGATGTTGAGCGTTTTGACAAGGTTTATTACACTGAGGATTACACATCACCTTCAGCTCCATATCTCATTATTGACGATATTAAAAGGCACACACTTTATATTGAAGTGATTCTAAAAAATGAACTGTAGGGGTGGAG
>CAZYWQ010000062.1:0-1805 GCA_964651675.1 uncultured Candidatus Sumerlaeota bacterium
TAACCAAATTTGAAAAGACAGGTATTACACTGAAAGTAAATGTACTCGATGTTATAGACGATTATGTAAAGATAAAAATCGACAGTAATATATCAACTCTTGCGGGTTATATTTCTGTGGCAACAGATGCTAACGATTATCCTATTAGTGTACCTCAATTAGCTACCCGTTCTTTAAGAAACACAGTCCTCATAAAAGATAGAAATACCTTAATTGCCGGTATCTTAAAAGTAGAATCAAATATTAAAACACAACGCACCGTCCCCTGGCTTGGTTCTATTCCCGTCATCAAATACCTCTTTACGAGTTATAGTTCAACAAAGAAAGATAAAGAACTGACATTCCTTATTTCACCGGAAATTATGAAAGAGGAAATAAAATCCGTAAGTAATAATGATAATAATGAAAAACCAAAAGAAGAATCAGAAACTAGTAATTAAAAGGAGTATCATTTTGAAGTCGCTCACACATCATATTCTTTCAATATGGACAATTAGTCTACTTCTAATACTCCTTGTTTTGAATAATATATATGCGCAGGAGAAAAAACCCCCCTTATCGATGGTAGCAATTGATGCAGCAATTGTTGAGATGAGCGAGAATTCAACAAGGGATTTAGGCATTGACTACACATACAACAGAGATGAAGACATTTCCCCAAACTCCATTTTTGAAGGACTATTTGTTAACTTTCCATACACGCCCGACTTAGTATTAGTACCCGATTTTCAAGATACAGAATCAGGACAGAATGTAGGTTATATCTCCAGGTTTCCAGGATTAGGCATTAATCTAACAGGAATGAACACAAACAGAGGTATATTTGAAGCAAATTTCAGGTCATTACTCGAAACAGGAAAAGCAGAAATTATTTCTCAGCCGACAGCCGTCTCTGTTGATGGTGAAATCGTTGAAATTGAAACAACAGACAAAATACCCTTCCAGGATGTTAAATTTGATAAAAATGGAAATCCAAGAGTTGAAGTATCATTCGAAAATGTGGGCGTAAAGCTATTTGTCACTCCAACAATTGTCGGAGGGAAAAGAGATAAGGTAAAACTAACTATAAAAGAACTCGAAGTCAGTGGCGTCTCTACATATTACACAATAAAAAGCGTATCAAGACCTGTTTTCGTCAGATCAACAGCTCAGACAGAAGTTGTACTGAACAATAGAGAAACACTAATTTTGGGAGGATTAAAATCCGAAAGAGATCGGACAATTGAAAATAGAATACCAATCATCGGTAGAATCCCAATTTTGGGATTTTTATTTAAAAATCAGAAAAGTACCAAAGAAAAAACCGATGTTTTATTCTTTATCACTCCTTACATCCTCTTAGAAGGAGAAAATCCCAAATTCCCACCTGATTTTCTACATAGAACAGACGAAGATTTGAAAATCTAAATTCATATTAAGGCTCTTCAGGTCAAGAACAACTTTTTACTCACTGTATTTTCTACAAAAAAATAGGGAGTAATCTTTGAAATTACTCCCTAATATATCTTCTAAGATGATAGATAAATTATTCGTAAATTGACCAGGTGTCAGAAACCTTTGCAGGTACTGGAGGAGTCCAACCGCTTAAAACAGTATTAAGTCCCCAGGTAGCATAATAGTTAATTGTTACTGAATCCGATGCGGGGACAGAAACATCAGTTTGCAAAACACCTCCACAATCTTGATCATCATCCGATAAGTAATTCACATCTGCATCGTTTTGAATTGTATTAGCATAATCACTATGAATTTCATACACATCTTCAGGGCATTTTCCAGCAAAATTATACTGCGATGACCAGTAG
>CAZYWQ010000062.1:1815-10631 GCA_964651675.1 uncultured Candidatus Sumerlaeota bacterium
CCATAACATCGGAAATACCAAAAAAAGAAGTAATGGGAGTATCAGTATCAATTAAAATACCTCTATTCAAGTCCACATTACCACTTCCATCCTTTTCGCCCATACCAATAGCCGCTTGATTCGAGACATAATCACTATCGGTAGCACCAGCCCTGTCATCATCATAAGGAGTACTATCAAAATAACAATCTCCATCAACAAACCAAATTATTCTCACATCAATTGGACTTGCACCCGAATTATTAAAAACCCAGGTATAAGTCAACCGAGCTGTATCACCTGGAGTTGGTTGAGATAACTGCATTGTTAAATCTGATGTTAATCCTGGTGAATTGGGATAAGTCATTCCCGTATTAGTCAAAGTTGTTGGAAGTCCACTTGTATCGACTGTTCCGTCAACAGGTCTATGGTCAGTATGAGAAGCAGAAATGAAACCGATGTCCATAAAATAATGCTGGGAATTGGTCACATCATAAACAAACCAGTCGAGATTCCAGAGGGTTGTTGAACTCGATGTTCCCTCATAGATAAAAGTAGCATCATCACCATCGATATGTCCCCAGGAGTAAACTTTTGTAAAATCAAGAGAGCCCGCTCCTGATCCTATCGACATTGAATGCGGACCCGTTTGGGCAAAAGCAAAGATACTTAATGAGATAAAAAGAAATGATAATAAAATTTTCCTAAACATTATAACAACACCTCCTTTTTAAGGCTATTATCAATACCTTATTAGAAAAAACTTCCTGAAATGTCAAGTATAAAATTTTTTCTCTTATTTCTTCCTTTTATAAATTCCTTTAAAAAAGACAATAAAAAAAGCGGGACTTAATGTCCCGCTTCTAAGTTTATTATAGAATATTTATTTTCTACTCATAGATTGACCACAGCGTTCTCGCTGCTGTTGGTTCAACACCAGCCATATAAATTACCTCAGCTACTACATCACCTGAAGATCCAGACCTTCCACCAAGCACATAGATATAGTCAGTTGCAGGATTAGAGCATGCATTTGAATATCTTAGACTGTCAGGATAGGAAGTATCAGTATTCCAAGATGTAATTGTACCAGCAGATACTTCAGCATAGTAAACTGTATCCTGAACAGTTCCACCTGAAGTTCTTCCACAAAGTACATACATTCTATTGCCATCAGTTACACAGGAAGCAGGTCCATAAATTGTTTGTGGCAAATCAGCTTGTTGTGTCCAGGTTCCTATCGAACCATCAGAAGGATTAATCGGAGCTGACCAAACTTCAGCAATAGCTGTTGTATTTGCCCAATCGGTTAATCCACCAGCACAAATCAGATACCCATCAATCTCCTCACAAACCATAAACCAGAGTGGTTGATAAAGAGTGTCCTGCTGCCAGGTTCCTATCGAACCATCAGAAGGATTAATTGGAGCATAATTAATTCTATCTCTTACACCAGCGCCTGGATCTGTTTCCCCACCAATAATGTATATATAGTCATTATATATCAGAGATACATGGCAGTCGACCTCATCACCCGACGGTACAGCATATTCACTCCAGGTACCAAGAGTACCATCTCCATTTACAGCCGCATAATATACTTTATCTACATATGTACCACCACCATAGTCCCAACCACATGCAGAATAGATATAGCCATTTGCATAAGAGACAGCATCTGTAATATAGCACTGGCTTACTGGTGTATCTGTTGTTGTTGACCAGGTAGCACTTACTGACCCATCAGGATTCATTGTATTATAATAAACTGCTGTAAGCGCTCCCGAAACACCACTATATCCACTTACGCTATAAATATAATCACCAATTACTATACTACCTTGCATCTGAACATCTGAAGGTAATGGTGTTGTAGCAATCCAAGAACCAATTGCATAAGTTGTTACAGCTAACGCCAAAATCATAACCAATAATAATAATTTTTTCATTTTTCTTTCCTCCTAAATTGTTAATTGCTAAGCGAAACACTTTTCTTTATAACACAATATCAATTTTTTCTATTTTATCACCTCCTTACACTTATATTATTAGTTCACTTAAATAAATAAAATACGTTTCGGCTTGTCAAGTTTTTTATTCTAGAATTCATAATTTTTTTAAGATTTTCCCTCGGTCTTAAAAAATCCATTTTTTGTAGAATCAACACTACAGGTTGTTGGTAGTAACATTATACCGTTAAAATGTTGTGGACCTGAATCCCCTATTTGTTTTTGATACAAAACATTATTTATTCATCCCCAACTTTGCTCCTGGACAGCTTTTGAATGGCACTTAAGTGAATTCTACAAAGCAATCACAATTATATTTAAAAATTGTTGCGTATAGAATTTATTAGCTTTATAAATCTATTTGTTCTCTAATTTTAGTAGAGGGGTGATGAAAAATGAATCTCTATTTAGTACAACATTCCGAAGCTAAAAGCAAAGAAGAAGACCCTCAGCGACCTTTGTCAGAAAAAGGATTGGATAACATCACAAAAATATCAAATTTTATCTCAAAACATATTAAAATCGATGTAAAAGCTATTATGCACAGTGGAAAATTGCGAGCTCAACAAACAGCTGAGATTCTTTCTAAACATTTGAATCCTTCGGATGGTATAAAAATAGTTGATGGATTAGAACCTTTGACAACTCCTTCTATCTGGGTAGAGCGATTGGCTTCAAGTAAAGATGATATACTGTTAGTAGGGCACTTACCTCATTTGAGTAAACTCGCATCCTCCCTAATATGTCAGAATGAAAATAAAACAATAATAAATTTCAAAAATGCAGGAATTGTCTGCCTTAATAGAGATGAATCTGGCAATTGGTCTTTATTTTGGGCACTAATTCCTGACATATTAAATCAGTAAGAATTATTAGATAAAGCCAAGTTAAAATAAATCATACTTATAAAAATAAACTTTGCAATTCAGCGGGAAGGGATAGGTGAACGATTATGCAAAGATTAATTCTTGTTTCCAATAGACTACCTATAACAATCGAAAAAAGAAAAGGTAACATACAATTTCGCCAGAGTATTGGTGGTGTCGCAACAGGACTAAGTTCCTTTTATAAATCCTACGATAGTATTTGGATAGGTTGGACTGGCATTCCATCAGAAAATCTTCATCATAACGAAAAAGAAAAAGTCGAAAAGAAATTAATAAACGAGTACAAAAGTTTCCCTGCTTATCTATCAAAAAAAGATGTCAAGATGTTCTATCATGGTTTCTGCAATAAAACAATTTGGCCCCTGTTTCACTATTTCAACGATTATGCGGTTTATGATAATGGACTATGGGAATCATATAAACATGTAAATCATAATTTTTGTAATGCCGTTATGAAAGTGGCTAAGCCAGGAGATTTTATCTGGATCCACGATTATCAGCTTATGCTTCTCCCCCGACTAATCAGAGAAAAAATGCCTGATGCACAGATTGGATTTTTCCTGCATATACCATTTCCATCGTTCGAAATATTCCGTTTACTTCCCTGGCGAAAGGAAATCTTAGCTGGCCTTTTAGGTGCTGACCTTATAGGATTTCACACAGATGACTATGTGCGACATTTTCTGAGCAGTGTACGACGCTTGCTTGGTTATGAAAATACTGCCGGTCAAATTTCCGCAGATAATCGTATCATAAAAGTTGATGTTTTCCCAATGGGAATTGATTATAACCAATTTGCTACTTCCTCCACTATCCCTGCCGTCAAAAGAGAGATTAAAAAAATGCATCAAAAACTGCACAATAGGAAAATCATACTCTCTGTTGATAGACTGGATTATACGAAGGGAATTCTTCATCGTTTAGAAGCTTATGATCTTTTTTTAGAAAAAAATCCCGAGTTCAAAGATAAAGTAACATTAATTCTTGTAGCTGTTCCATCCAGAACCATTGTTGAAACTTATGTTCTTCTAAAAAAACAGGTAGATGAAGTGATAAGTAGAATTAACGGAAAACACGGAACCATTGGATGGATGCCGGTATGGTACCTCTATCGTTTTCTATCTTTTCAAAGTCTTAGTGCCTTATATAACATTGCTAATGTTGCCCTCATAACACCTATAAGAGACGGAATGAACTTAATCGCAAAAGAATTCATCGCTGCCAAACACAAAGCTAAAGGTGTAATCATATTGAGCGAAATGGCAGGTGCCGCCAAAGAATTTGGAGAAGCAATCATAGTAAATCCAAACAATAAAGAAAAAGTTGCAAAGGCTCTAAAATATGCCCTGACTATGCCTGAAGAAGAGCAGATTGAAAAAAATCAAACAATGCAAGAAAGACTACAAAGATACGATATTGTACGATGGGCAAGTGATTTTATGGACAGACTTTCCTATGTCAAAACCATCCAAAACAAACTTTATGCCAGAAGACTTTCCGACAAAACGAAAAAGGAATTAGTCAAAGACTATCTCAAAAGCAAGAAGCGACTAATACTATTGGATTATGATGGTACACTTATCCCATTTGTTGAAACGCCAAATAAAGCAAAACCCGACGAAGCGATTATCAAACTACTCAAACGATTAACAAGGCAGAAAAACAATGAGGTTGTACTTGTTAGCGGAAGAGACAAAGAAATACTAAATAAATGGTTTGTGAAACTAAATTTATCTCTTATTGCCGAACACGGTGTTTGGATCAAAGAAAAAAAGAAAAAATGGAAGACAATAAAACCCTTGCAAAGTACCTGGAAAGAGGAAATAAGACCTATACTCCTTCTATATGTGGATAGGACACCAGGATCATTTCTGGAAGAAAAGGATTTCTCATTAGTTTGGCATTATCGAAAAACAAGTCCTGATTTAGCCGCAGTAAGAGTCAGTGAACTACGAGATACCCTAACTCAACTGACCGAAAATCTTAATCTTGGGGTTTTGGAAGGGAATAAAGTAATAGAAATAAAAAATCCTACAATTAACAAAGGGGAAGCCATATCGAACTGGATTATGAAGGAGGACTATGATTTTATTTTAGCAATCGGAGATGACCTAACAGATGAGGATATGTTCGCCATTCTCCCGGAAACAGCTTATTCTATCAAGGTTGGATTACATCCATCCCAGGCAAGATTTAATCTTGACTCTGTTGACGATGTTAGACTATTAATATCGGAACTTGTATCAAGTTATAATAAAAAAAGAAGAAAAAAAAGTTAAAAAAAACTATACTGTTGAGAACAATAAAACAGCTCTTCTCTAAGAACAGGAGGATAAAATATGCGTTGGTTAGAAGATTATAGAGACATAGTGGGAGATGAAGTAATCCATAACATTCACCTAAAAGCAAGACGACTCTACAAAAAACACGCCGTGCACATTAATTCTACCTATCAAGGTGGTGGAGTGGCTGAAATGCTTTCTTGTCTTATCCCTCTTATGAACGATATCGGAATAGATACCGGGTGGAGAATACTCCATGGAAATCCTGACTTTTTCTCCATTACAAAGAAATTTCATAATGGACTACAGGGTGAACAAATAAATTTCTCGGATATTAAACAGAAATTGTATATTCAGGCTAATGTTAACTTCTCAGTATATACTCATATAGACCATGATTTCGTAATTATTCACGACCCTCAGCCCTTACCATTTGTTAAATTTTACAAAAAGCGCCAACCGTGGGTCTGGAGATGCCATGTTGATTTATCAAATCCTAACAAAGAGCTCTGGGACTTTCTGAGCAAATTTATTCTTAAATACGATATGGTCATTATCTCGAACGAAAAGTATAAGCGACCAGATTTACCCGTTAAACAAGAGGTTATTTATCCTGCTATCGATCCTATATCTCCTAAAAATATGGAACTTCCCGAAAAAACCATATCAAAATATCTGAAAAAGTTCAATATTCCGATGGATAAACCAATCATAACTCAGATATCACGATTCGATAAGTGGAAAGATCCATTAGGCGTAGTCGAGGTATATCGTCGTGTAAAAGAAAAGGTTGATTGTAGGTTAGTACTATGTGGTAGTATGGCACCTGATGATCCTGAAGGATGGAAAATCTACGAGAGAGTAGAAAAAAGAGCTAAAGACTTAAGGCAAAACAGTGATATAATTCTTGTAACAAGCGAAAATAACATTCTCGTTAATGTTCTTCAGAGAAGTTCGGCGGTAATAATACAAAAATCGCTTAGAGAAGGATTTGGATTAACTGTAACAGAAGGTCTCTGGAAAGGAAAACCTGTTGTTGCATCCAATGCGGGTGGCATTTCACTCCAGATAAAAGATGGAGAAGGCGGTTTTCTTCTTGAACCTACAGATGTTGCTGGTTTTGCTGATAGAATCATTCACATATTAAAAGATCCAAAAATGGCAGAAGATATGGGTAAGAAGGGTAAGGAATATGTAAGAGAAAATTTTCTTATAACAAGACTTCTTTCAAATTATTTGGACTTAATGAACGAGTTAGTTTCATAAGCATCAACATAAGCTGAAACATAAAAAAATATCTTCATTTTTACTGACCATTATAGTTGTGTCGGATTAAACATTCAAAGGAGCGTTTCTATGTTTGAAAATATAAACATCCCTTTTATTCAGAATATGAAGGAAATAGTAGTCTATAATAATTCACTCTTAGATTATTTTCGATTTCTTGTGCTATTCTTGATAGGAATTGCAATAGTTATCGCTATTAAGATCATTATTCTAAGCCGTCTTAAAAAATGGTCGGTAAAAACAGTTAATAAAATAGATGACTTCCTAATCAAGATTCTTCAAAGGACACTCATACCATTGCTTTTCTTCGGTGCTTTTTACTTAAGCATTCAAACACTTCATCTAAGTGAATCAGTAGAAAAGATACTCAAGGTTGCAGGTGTAGTACTACTAACCATACTTGGTATTCGTTTCGTAGTGGTAATATTAGAATATGTAATAAGGGAATATTGGCTCAAGAAAGGAGCTGATGAAGCTGCAGCAAGAAATGTTAAGGGAATTCTTCCCGCCATAAAAGTAATCATCTGGGGTATTGGAATCATATTTCTCCTGGATAATCTCAATGTGAAAATCTCTACGGTAGTTGCCGGATTAGGAATCGGCGGTATAGCCGTTGCTTTGGCAGCACAGGCAGTATTGGGAGATTTATTTTGCTATTTCGCCATACTCTTTGACCAGCCTTTCGAAGTGGGCGATTTCATTATCATCGGTGATTTCCTGGGAACGGTGGAACACATCGGTATTAAAACAACAAGGATACGAAGTCTAAGTGGTGAACAATTGGTTTTTTCGAATACAGACCTTACCAATTCTCGATTGCGCAATTTTAAAAGGATGGATAAACGCCGCATTCTTTTTAAAATCGGTGTTACATATCAAACTACTACCGAACAATTGAAAGAAATCACGAAAATTATCCCAGAAGTAATAAACAATATTGGCGATACCGTTTTTGATCGAGCACATTTTTCTTCCTTTGGAGATTTCAGTCTTATCTTTGAAGTGGTATATTATGTCCTTAGCCGAGATTATAACAAGTATATGGACATTCAACAAGAAATCAATTTTAAGATTAAAAATGAGTTTGAAAAACGAGGAATTGAATTCGCCTACCCAACCCAAACTCTGTTCATAAGTAAAGAATAAAAAGCTATATTTCGAAATAGCTTTCGCTGGAATACAGTTATTGTCGCATAAATGCGACCGCTACAAATTAACTATATATGTTTTCATCGGATGGGAATTTATTGGTTTTTACTTCGTCTATGTACTGCTTGACAGCTTCAGAGAAGACTTCAGCACCATTAACATATCTTTTAGCGAGTTTCGGTGTTTTCCCCATATATAAGCCAACAATATCGTGAAAGACAAGTACCTGACCATCACAATATCTGCCTCCACCAATACCTATCGTTGGTATATTAACAGCCTCCGTAATCTTTTTACCAACTCCTTCAGGCACAACTTCAATCACAATAGCAAAACAACCAGCTTCTTCGAGCGCTTTTGCATTTTTGATTAGCTTCTCCACTTCTTGATTTTCTCTTCCCTGTACTTTGAATCCGCCTAATTGCATTATTGATTGCGGTGTCAATCCTATATGACCCATAACTGGTATTTTGGCTATAACCATCGCTTTTACCACATCACATATCTCTTCACCACCTTCAATTTTCACTGCTTCCGCACCACCTTCTCTCATCATTCTGCCAGCATTATAGAGAGCTTCTTTCACACCAATGGTGAATGAAAGAAAAGGCATATCAGCAATCAGTAAGGCTCTTTTAACAGCTCTTCTTACTGCTTCAGTGTGGTAGACAATATTGTCAACTGTTACATTTAAGGTGTTTTTATATCCTAAGACGACCATTCCGAGAGAATCGCCAACTAATATCATATCGATACCAGCTTCATCAACGATTTTCCCTGATGCATAATCATAGGCAGTAATCATTGTTATCTTTGAGCCTTCGGCTTTTTTCTTTTTTAAATCTGGAATTGTTATCTTTTTATCGCTCATTATTTTTTAAATACCACCTTTCCACAAATGTCTCCGACATGGGCATAACCCCCATTTATAAAATCTCTACCCGATATAACTTTTTTATTTTCTGGTTGTAATTCTAATAAAACGATAGCTCCGTCGCCAGTTCTTATTACGGGTCCTTCATCCTTATACAATTTGATAACGATGCCTGGGAAGGAAGTATCATAGACATCTTCACAGACTCTTGCTTTGGTCACTTTGACGATTTTGCTATTTATATTGAAGTAGGCACCGGGCCAGGGATTCATCCCACGGATCAAATTGAATATTTTAGCTGTGGGAGAGGACCAATTAATGATGCCATCAGATTTTGTAACCATAGGAG
>CAZYWQ010000063.1:0-10526 GCA_964651675.1 uncultured Candidatus Sumerlaeota bacterium
CGCCAATCCTGCGTGCAGTGCGGTAGTTGTAGCTGACTGCGAGCGGTCACTTTCGTGGGTTAAAAATCCTATCGGTTCACCTGCCCAAATCGGCGCATCAACAATTGATCTCAACGCAAAAATTTTTGCCGCATTATAATCTACAAAGTTATTATCCATCTGTCCATACAACATTGCATAAGGAGCGTGACAAAATAAAGGTTTCAGAATTGGTCTTCCACCCAATTTCAATCCAATCGCCATCACGATAAGCATTCCAGCGAAGTTTTTATATGTAGGAATTCCACTTAATTCATCATTGGCAGGAATGTCATAGGGAATTCCTGCCTTTGCCGCAGTTTTTATCGCTTTTATCGCATCGACAGTTATCCGTTCAGGGTCTGTTCCGGCATTTATAGCACCGTAAACAGGATTAATCTTGCAAAAATCCGCTTTCAGATGAGAGGCATAAAGAGCCGTCTCGGATGTGTTAAGTCCTCTATGCGATCGAACCTGAAAATAAAGTCCTTTGCGCAAAAATTTTTGCACCAGTGCAATATTATCAAAAGTTGGAATTGTCCCATCCTCTTCATGAGCGATAAGTCCCTGCAATAAGCCTTCCATTCGAGCTACCCACGATGGACAGATAAATATAACACCATCTATTCCCCATTCGGCAGAAATATAATTGTGAACTATATCCATTACAGGACAACCACTTCCGGTAAAAAGGATAACCTTAGGATGCGATGAAAGATGATGAATAGGTTTTGTAAGATTAGATGACTTGAAATTCTCCAGTTTTGTCACTTCGTCAGGAGAAATTTTGCGTGTTCTTTCGATTAGTTCTCCCTTATTATAAAAATTAGCGATGGGTGTGTCACAAAGAGCAATATATTCTTTAAGGAGTTTATCAGAATCCTGAGGATTAGCAAGCATCTTATTCCGTAATTCAGTGCGGAGGATTCCTGGAGAAGTTTTATTTTCGACCCAATCAAGAATCTGATTAGTAATAGCATCTAAAAGTTCTTCAACAACTGGATTCTGAAACTTATAGGAATACTTTTTGGTAATATCTTCCTTTGCTTTTTCTTTTTGAAAACCCTTTTCAAATGTTTCACCCTCGATATAAGCTATGGCTTCTTCTACGGTGCAATTTTCTGTAAAGCCCATATCGAAACCCAGTTCAGCCGCCATTTCTGGCGTTACTGCCTTACCACCGATAATGATTTTCGAGTGTTCTCGAACTCCTACAGCATCCAACTGGTCGACCAATCTCGCCAAAAGCCCAGCCACATTGTAGCCCATAGTTCTGCTAAAAAGAATATAGTCGAAAGGTTGTTCCGAAGCCTTTTTCACGATTTCTTCCATAGGAAGATCAGGTGGAAGTATCACCGTTTTATGATCCAACTCAGTTAGTCTTTTATTTATCATCCTGATTCCCAAATCGTGAACAGGATCAAACGGAACTAATAATATGGAATAATACTTTTTCATATTATATCTCAATTGAATGACAAAAATTTGGTGGCATTGATATTGCCACCCAAATTTATTGAACAAATCTCTATATATATGATTAGGTTATATTACTTCAACCATCCATAATGATCGCCGGGTTTATAGACATTGCATCGTAAACGCACTCTTGCACTACTACCCGTGAATTCCAAAGATATAATGTCGCCTTCTTTGAAACCGAGTTCTTTAATCAACTGTAAAGACAGCCTTTTCGCCTCAGCCTCATTGGAACAGAGTAAGACTGTTTCCAGATCAATAGCATCGACAATTTTTTCAAAAACACTTTTTCCCATTTAAAACAACCCTGATTACTCTATTAAACGCCTAAATCTTATAGAATCCCAGCATATTCACTCACGATTTCGATCAACATTACCAAACCACGAATTGCTTTTCTCATTTTATCAACACGCAATCTTCCTTTAGCATCGCAAGTTCCTAATCCCGGTGAAATAAAAATATTCGCATCATAAGCAATGGTTGGGAAAATGCCGATTTGCATCATTCCGGACTGGAGAATATTCGAACCAGAATACATATCTTCGATAGAAAAAATCGGGATTCCTAATCCTTTATTATTTTCCCAGCTATCCTGATAGTTAACTTCAACCGCACTGGAATTAACACTCTTGACGATCGTAAAATACTTACGGATTCTACTATCGAGTTTCCCAAACTCTTCTTTAGTTAATTTATACAAATCATCCAGTGGTTTCAATATAACTTTTCGATTATCCCGAAGGGCTCTCAATGCTGCTATTTGTCCCGAAAGTGCTTCCTTACCCGGATCAATAGTTACATAAGCTGCCTTACCATAAGAAGCTGTGGTGCCCCATCTTGCTCCGTGCATTCCTAATGCCCTACGAATCAGCACCAATGGTTCCTCTTTCCCAATTATCAATCCACTTGTTGGTGAACCACTCGCTTTATCCATACTATACAGCATCAAATCGCAACCTATCTTGCGAATATCAGCTCCAATAAAAGGTAATCCCCAAGCATTATCTATGATATAAGGAATATTATATTTTTTAGCCAATTTACCGATGCCAACCTGTAACTTTGGAGCTCCATTTTTATCCTTCACGCCATAACCGTACCCGGGTGTATCATAACCAAGTGATGAGAAACCTACCAACTCGTTACTATGCCTTTCAGCAACTTCTGCCAATTTTTTCAGCGATTTATCCGCATCAACATATTTCAATAGAGGAACAGGATGATATTTGATTCCGTGCCCATCATACCTGGCACCTTCCAGAGGCACCAAAATCACATCAAGATTGTTCTGTCGCTTACCGACAAAACCCAGCTCACCCGCGGTAGAGCCTCTATCAGCATAAATATCCTTATATTTAGGTGGAAAAGGACGACCATAAGAAGCTTGATGATGAATATGTCGCTCATAAGGAGCGATGTAACGACCTCTATAATTTTCTCCACGACCACTAAAAGGCGGTGTGCATAAACAATCGAAACTAACCCAGAGTGAAGCTTCACAGGTATTAACAGGACAAGCATCGTACTCATCACCATAGACACTCTTCACTAACTCTCTGATCTCATCAGCCAACACAGACAAAGGAACGACTTTCTGAGCATATTTTTTCATCGATTCTTCGACATCATCTCTCAAACTTGCAGGAATACCAGAAACCGCACCTGTCAATCCGATATTCATCTGCTCCTCGGGTTTAATTTTAAGTTTCTTTGCTGCCTTTTTAAAATCACTATAAATCTGCGGTATCTTCTTCTGTAAATCCTTATACATCTGAAATTTAAACTTATGTTTTGCCATATCGAATCCTCCGATTTAAACTTATTGTTACTGTTCTTATTGAATATATCTGATAAATCAGAAAAAACTCTTATATTATTTTGGATTACTTATCAGGCAAGATAAATTCTAATTTTGAATTTAGTTTAAGCTCTATTCCTCTCTTTTCGATATCAGTCGCAAGTCTCAATAATACATTCAAATGATTCGGAAAATGAGTCTCATCAAAACCAACAATCTTGCCAGCATCTACATTATCTATTTTTACAATATCACCAACCCGAAGCACACCTGCTTCTTCAACTTCCACAAAGCCCAAATATGTTACAGAATCCACTTTTCCTCCGGGTTTAGCATCTTTTTCCAATGTATACATCAACTCAAAAATTTCTCCCTTCCGAACAGCCCGAGATGCTGGATGAATCAATTCTATTTCTCTTTTCTCAATACTTCCTCTCAAAACCGCCACAGTATCTGCTTTTACAACTTTTTTCTTCGTAAAAGCAACTTTATGAGCCATTTTTGCCTTATAAGGATCGACCATTATTTGTATCCTGCAATTGTACGGGATTTAAGATTCGATTTCCTTCATCCAATAAGTGATTAAAATTATAAAGTAGACAATTTGAGTAACATTGATATCGAATGTTAGTCAACAGAAAAAGAATACTTTTAACCGAAGTGAAAATATAATAAAATTTCTTCATTACATACTTGAATTTTCACCAAGACATACATCAAAAAGTTGTTTCACACTATCTTTTTGAACATTAACTATCGGTAAAGGAAGCAACTTTTTGAGTGCACTAACCATTTCATCAGCCTCAACATAAGCAGATTCGAAT
Source organism: uncultured Candidatus Sumerlaeota bacterium (assembly GCA_964651675.1). GTDB lineage: Bacteria > Sumerlaeota > CAZYWQ01 > CAZYWQ01 > CAZYWQ01 > CAZYWQ01. The sequence continues at coordinate 4,123 of CAZYWQ010000063.1, forward strand.
TCACCACGGCGCTTACCAGGTTTGGGATAAAAAGGATTGACCGTAATTGCCAAAATCGGAACTTTGTTTAGATAAGAAACATTTATCCCCAGTTTCATAAGAGAACTTAATTGTTTCTTCATTAATAAAGGATCACTTGCCACCAACAAAGAAGTCGGATTAGAAAAAATGAAATGAAATCTACTCACTTCACCTGATAATTGTTTTATAATATTCTCCAATGATTTATGAGTAACAATTCCAGGGACAACTACCTCCTCGATATCTCCATTTAATTCTTTCAAAAGTAATTTAACATCCGATTTATCCAGAATAGAACTTATATGTAAATGTTTCCGACTACCACCAGAGTCAACAAGAAGTATATTTTTCGGAGAATCTATAAGTTGAGATTTTACCCGTGCAATAGGATAAGAAAAAATCTCATAAATAGCATTCATTTCCTCAGCGAGTTTCGTTACATTTCTTGTTCTTGCAGCACCAGTCGTAAAAATAATACCTTGAGCGACCATCAATGGCACAATGCGATTCATCGCACCGTCTATCAGAATAAAATCAACCTTCTCTTTCAGCCTATTTAGAATTTTATCCAGCGGTGTTTTCTTATTTGGTCCAGCAAGAATAATTAATCCTGATTTCGTCACCTCAACAATCGAAATACTCCCAAGAGGAGTTGATATATTCGTTTTCTCGATCAGTTTATATTCAGCCTGAGAAACTCTTAAGCAATCTTCCGAAGTTGCAACAACAGAACCTTTCGCCACACATAATCGTGGCTTAGGTAATAAAGTAACATTATCAATTTCTTCACCATCATAACCAATACTTGTTAGTCCTACCTTTAATCCTCTACGAGCAACTTCATCCATTAAAGTTACAAGTGTTGTGGTTTTGCCAGTATTTTTTGCTGTGCCAACCACTCCAACTATTTTAATTTTTAACTCAGACATAACGAAGGAAGGATTAAAACTGCACCATTGCAAAGTCAAGAGAGAAGTTCATTGCAAAATAAGCAAGTTAGAGAAATTCACTTTATCCTAACCCAGAGATAATAACTAATTGAAAAAAATATTTCGCCTATTTCGACCGACCCATCATATTATTACAATATGGTTATGAATTTCCGATAATATAGAATTACAACCCATAAACAGCTTAAGCGTTGATAATAAACAAGTTAACGATTAAAAAACCAATCATTAAATCAAGGTCATTCCATCTCTAAACAAGAAAATAGTACCCCATTTAACAAATTAAAAAAAATTAAAAAAAATACTTGCCAAGCTTATAATATTTTGTTATAAGATAAAACAATTAATTAATAAACGTTGATTTTTCTTATGCCATAGGCAAACTTTAGAACTTTTTAATTCATACTTCAAGGAGGAAAAGTTTTTAAGTTTGGGGCTTAATATTTTATATTAGAAAGGAAGCTAATATAAAATATTACTGTGTGAATCTGCGTTGGTGATTAACTTTTCATATTTTTAATTTAGGAGTAGTTATTCTCTCCTTGACAGGGCAACTTCTCCAAGTGTTTGTTCTCCTGGAGAAAGATATACTATCCTAGTGAAAATTGGGCTTGGTAAGCCTTAACAATAAAAATTTATATTTGGCTTATGAAAGGAGGTAGATAGTATTATTTTACTGAGAAGGGAGGAGTAGAATATATGAGGAATTTCCAAAACAGGATTATGTGAGTCCTGTATTTTTCGATAACTTTTTCTTAGAAATTTAGAAAGGAGATGTGAATAATGTATTCACCTTTAACTCGAGCAATAGCTCGAAAAACATTTTTCCTAATAATGTTAATTGTGCTAATGAGTAGTGTAATACTATATGCACAAAAGGAAAGTACAGAGCTAATTTCCGATCAACCACAAAAAATGGGAGTGTGGTTAGATCCTCATGGCGCATTAGGACTGGTTATTCCAGCATCACAAAAACCGATAACAGAATCCGTACCAGTAGTTGTCCCTGGAACAACCTGTATCTTTGATGAAGCTTCAGGAGGAGATACGAAAGAAGGAGCAAGCGGATTATGGTGGTGGACCACACGAAATTTTCAATACAATTTAGCCGCAGGAAATGTATGGGCAAAGGCAGAGACGGCTTGTGCTGCAGGAATCGAGTGTGGTTGCTATGCTGAAGCTTTTGTATGGAACACATTCGAAGTAGGCGGAACACCAGGAGCTGTCGTAAACGGCGAAGCATCAGTAAAAGTAAATATAGTAGGAAATCTCAATAAGGCATCTGCTCCTCCAGGGTCACCTGTTGTAGTAGTTTATTTCCTTTTATACGATATGACCGACGGAACTAACATTTACAAGATATTACATGATAACGACTTAACAGGTCCTTTTTCCACTGATGATCCTGGTAGCTTTATCGAGGGAAATGTTGATTTCAAAACAGTCGGTGGACAGATCTCGGCTAATTTAGTAGGTGGTCATACTTACAGGTTATATGTAGTCCTTTACACACGCTCTGAACAAAATCCTGTAGCCGGTTTCACCAATATAACAGAAGCAGACTATTATGATGACAATCCAATCAGACCTGACACAACTGGTGGTGTTTTCAGAGACACCTTATCTATTACTTTACAACCAGACTTAGTGCCAAAACTTAATGAAATATCAGGAAAAGCTGATGCAATCGAGGCTAAATCAGACCGTTTAGAAACCTCTGTTGGAACCATAGACAACAAAGTTGATTCAATCGAGGCTAAAGCTGACAGTTTAGAAACTGCTGTTGGTTCCATAGAAGCCAAAGCCGATTCAATTGAAGCTAAAGCAGACGCACTTGAAGTTAAAATCGACTCAATAGAACTAAAGTCAGAAGATATAGTTGTTGATATTAGTGCCCTCGAGGCAAAATCAGATGCTTTAGAAGCAAAGTCTGATGCCTTAGAAGGAAAAGCTGATGCGATCGAGGCAAAAATCGATCAATCACAAAGTGATGATGAAGATCTCTTAGAACTACACATTGAAGAACATCTATACTATCAAGATTGCCTTGCAAGTCTCTTCCTTCCCTCATCATTGGGAGGACGACTTGAACTCGTAAAAGATATTGTTGAAAAATGGATTACAAACTGTGAATCAGCTGGTTATGATACCTCATCGGCATGGAGCTATTTCAATACTGCAGTGGGATATTATAACACGAGCAATTATAGATACGCTTACAAATATTTCTCTAAGGCATATAAAGCAGTAGCTTATTGTTATTGTTGTGGATGTGGAAGCGAAAACGAACCGGAAGAAGAAGCAGAAGAATAAGGTAGATAATTGACTTTTAAGTGTAATATAAGAATACCGGGTATCCATAGCCTTTGTTCTTTCCAATGGAAAGTGCGAGGACATTGGGTACTCGGTATTTTCTTATTTTTTCTTATACTACAAGGATGTGCTCAAAAACATATATCCTTAGAGCCCACTCATCCCTCGATTAAAACTCCTAACCAGGGAAAAACCCAGATACTAAATTATATCAATGACATAACCGGAACTCAAGAGGAACGCAAACAAGCACGCAAAAAGCTTATAGACGCTGGTACTGAGGCTATACCATTATTAATAGAGCGAATTAACGATCCAGAATTCAAGATCCGCTGGGAAGTTGTAAATGTTCTCGGCTACATCGGAAACCCTTCAGCAGCAGCGGCAGTTGCAAAACAAGCAACACATGATAAAAATCCACATGTAAGATGGCGAGGATATTGGAGTCTCTCATCAATGAGCGGAAATGAACCACGTGAAGAACTTCTGAAATGGCTTGATGACGATGATGAATGGGTTGCCTGGAATGCTACTGTTGGACTGACATTCTTTCGTGAAAAATCTGTTCTTCCTCGTTTAATTAAAGGATTAGACCAGGAAGATCCCTGGAGACGATGGGAAGCAGCTAATGCTATGCGGTCGGTTGCGGATGAATCGGCTATACCAGCCCTTGTAAAACTTCTCTCCGATGATGATGAAAAACTAAGATGTGAAGCCGTCTTAGGTCTTGCTTCTATACCAGGAGAACAAACTACTCAAGCTCTTCTTTCAGCACTTGATGATTCTTCGCACCAGGTTCGCTGGCGAGCTGTTATGAGTTTATCTCGACGCCTTAATGACAAAATTAGAAAACGCCTTGAAACTCTTCGGGAGTCTGAAACAGAAACCCTCGTATTAGAACAAATCGATAAAGCTTTAGATTCCAAATAGTAATTCTGAAATCCTCATCTCCATCGAAATATTTTCGCTGACAGTAATACACCTATTACTAACATACCACATAAAACTGCTATATTTAATATGTGTTGTTCCAAAGGTTCTCTAAACCACAACCCTTGTAGTAATCTCACCACATAAGTCAGAGGCAAAACACTTCCAATAGTCTGAATAGGCTTTGATAATACCTTCCAGGGAATTGTAGCACCGGAGAAAAAAATCATCGGAAAGTATAGCACCAAACCAATTATATTAGCCGAACGCCCGGTAGATGCCAAACTTGCAAGTACAAATCCAAGAGCAAGAAAACTTAGAACGCTAAGAACAAATCCCAAAATGACATAAAGTACATTTCCATCAAATCGAAGATTATAAAATATCTTACCAGCCATTACCAATAATACTGCACCTACAAAAGTTACTATGAAATACATAAAAATCCAGGCAGTAAGTATTATATGAGGACGAATCGGAGTTGCTCTAAGACGCCTTAGAATCCCTTTCTCACGGTCATTACCTACCGACACAGGAATAGTAATTAAACCTGTTACAGCAATGATAAGTCCCATATACGCTGGAACTGACATATCCATTGTACCCCGACCCGCAAAGAATATGGTAGGTTCATTCCCATAAATACTACCAAAAACAAACAACATTATCAGCGGGAAAATAAGTGTAAAAAAGAACGCCTCTGGTTCCCGAATAAATAGCTTAAGTTCTACAAGAAATAGCTTCTTTAATCCACGCAAAATTTCTTTCTCCTTATTAATCTCTCATTTCTCTACCTGTTAGTGTTAGAAAGACATCATCCAGAGTCGGTTGCTCTGTCTTTAAATTATGAAACTTTGCACCTTTTGTCGTGAGTAAATTAACCACATCAGCAACTAGATTATCACCACGACCATAAATTATGATGCGCTCACCACTCTGTTCTACACGATTGATTCCATTTAAGGAATGAAGAGAGTCTACTGCAAAGCTACTTGTTAACGAAAATATGATCCGAGTATCAATTTCGAGATTTCGAATCAGATTTTCAGGAGTATCCATAGCTATAATATTTCCGTGATCAATGATTGCCACTATATCACATAATCTTTCAGCTTCCTCCATATAGTGAGTAGTAAGAAAAACAGTTTTCCCTTGGTTGCGAATATTTAGAACTAATTCCCACATTGTTATACGAGCTTGTGGATCCAAGCCGGTGGTTAATTCGTCCAAAAAAATCAGTTCAGGGTTGTTAAGCAAAGCCATAGCAATATACAAGCGCTGTTTTAATCCGCCAGAAAGTTTAGTAAAATATGTATTTCTTTTATCAACAAGACCGAACTGTTCTATCAAGGAATTCCAATCAATTGGTTTTTCATAAAAGGAGGCATATAAATCTAATACTTCCCAAACCTTTATTCGTTCAGGAAGCGCAGATTCCTGAAGTTGCATCCCAATCCGTTCTCTCAAAGCATATCCATCAGATTGAGGATTGAGTCCTAATACCTTTATAGTCCCACCATCAACACTGCGCAACCCTTCGATGCACTCAATGGTAGTCGTTTTACCCGCACCATTGGGTCCAACCATACCAAAAATAGTCCCTGCCTCAACTTCAAAAGAAACATTATCCACAGCAACTATATCACCATAAACCTTACGAAAATTTTTCACTTCGACAATTGACATATATTAATCGCTCCCGAGATAAAGATACTCTTTAGAATCTTTTGACTTGTCATATTAAGACACTATTCATATTTTTTCATAAAAACAAGTTTTTCCAATGAATACACTATGCGTTTTTAACTTTCAGGAGAGTTGCTGAAAAGTTTTTAACCTTTTGACAAAAGAATTAAGATAATAAGAATGACCAATAGAGAAATCCATAGAGCCATAGCAATATGAGTTGACTTTCTCGCTTGATCAGCTTCCCACCAGGTCTTTGGTCTTATTCCCTGAATCACAAAAGTAACGACACCAGCAAGATTAACACAGATTAGATTGATAAAAAACAACAAAACTGCTCCGAGAGCCATCATCCAATTCCCCGAACCCAACAACAATCCAAAGGTAACTAAAGGTGGTAACAAAGCTACGGCTACCATCACACCAATAAGTGCTGTTGGGACGCCAGTTGTGAATGCAAGGGCGCCTGCACTACCGGATGCGAGTGCAAGAGCTATATCACCC